>JBBSSN010000081.1:0-8031 GCA_038242035.1 Actinomycetales bacterium | reverse complement strand
CGCATACTCCAGGACGTCGCACTGTTCGTCCCCGGTCTCGGCGGCGAAGCCCACGAGAATCTGCCGGCGCCCGGTGCGCGCACGGTCGCGGACCAGTTCGAGAAGGACATCCGGGTTCCGGACCAGTGTTATGACCGGATCAGCGACGTCGTCCCGTTTCTTGATTTTGCTCGCCGAGCTGTGAGACGGCCGGAAATCGGCCACCGCCGCGGCCATAATCACCACGTCGGAGTCCTCCGCAGCTCTCAGTGCCGCTTCCCGGAGTTCCAACGCCGTCTCCACCGTGATCAGTTCCACCCCGGGCGGAGCCGGAACGTCCATGTGAGCGGCGATCAGGCGAACACTGGCCCCGGCGTGCAGGGCCGCTGCGGCCAGCGCTACGCCTTGTTTACCGGAGGACCTGTTGCCGAGGAACCGCACCGGATCCAGGGGTTCGCGGGTACCGCCGGCACTAATCGTCACGGTCCGGCCGGACAGCGGCAGGGCAGACGCAAGCGGGCCAGCTGCTCCACGGTGCACCAGCGCCAGTGCCGCCGCAAAGATCTGTTCCGGGTCGGGAAGCCGGCCCGGCCCGGAGTCCGCGCCGGTCAGCCGTCCCACGGCCGGTTCCAGCACCGTAACGCCGCGGCCGCGCAGGGTGGCGACGTTCGCGGCCGTGGCGGCGTTCTGCCACATCTCGCTGTGCATGGCCGGAGCAAACAGCACGGGCCCTCCCGCCATCAGCAAGGTAGTGGTCAGCAGATCATCCGCCAGGCCGGCAGCGGCCCGTGCCAGCAGATCGGCCGTGGCTGGGGCAATGACTATCAAGTCAGCTTCGTGCCCCAGCCGAACGTGATTGACCTTGTCAACGTCGTCGAAAACGTTGTTGGAGACGGTATTACCCGAAAGCGCCTCCCAGGTGGCCGTACCCACGAACTGCGCCGAGGCCCGCGTCGGAATAACGCGGACGTCGTGGCCGGCCTCGGTAAAAAGGCGCAACAATGACGCCACCTTGTAGGCGGCAATGCCGCCGCCTACCCCCAGGACAATATTCAGTGGCGCCATGGCGGGAAGCTGCTACTCGGCGGCCTCAACGGGTGTGGAAACCAGCATTCCTTCATTGATTTCGCGGAATGCGATGGAAAGGGACTTCTCGTTCAGCCGGGTATCGACCAGCGGACCTACGTACTCGAACAGGCCCTCGTGCAGCTGGGCGTAGTAGGCGTTGATCTGGCGCGCGCGCTTGGCACCGAAAATCACGAGGCCGTACTTCGAATCCGCTGCCTCGAGCAGGGAATCGATCGGCGGGTTGATGATGCCTTCAAGCTTGGTAGCCACAAATTCTCCAAAATCCGGTAGGTTCACAACGCCAATCAGCGTGGATTGGGCGTCAGTCCCATTAATGAAACGAGCTCGTCTGCCGCCCGTTGAACGTCATCATTTACGATGGTGTGGTCGAACTCCGGTTCGGCAGCAAGTTCCAGTTTAGCGGTTTCCAGCCGTCGGCGCTGTTCCTCCGGCGTTTCGGTGCCCCGCCCCACCAGCCGGCGGACCAATTCGTCCCAGGTCGGCGGTGCCAGAAAGACGAAATTTGCCTCCGGAACCGCATTCTTGACCTGCCTGGCACCCTGCAGATCGATTTCCAGGAGGACTGACTTCCCCTCGGAAATGGCTCTCTGCACGGTGCTGCGCAGGGTGCCATAGCGGTTCTGTCCGTGCACGACGGCCCACTCCAGAAATTCACCGCGTGCGGCAAGTTCATCAAACTCCGCGTGGGATTTGAAGAAGTAGTGCACGCCGTCGATCTCTCCGGGGCGGCCCGCGCGGGTAGTGGCCGAGACAGAGAGCCAGACCTGCGGATAATTGTCCCGGATGTACGTCGAGACAGTACCTTTGCCGACGGCGGTTGGGCCCGCCAGCACCGTCAGCCCGGTGGCAGCCTTGGTGCCCTTGCTGGTGGCTCTCCCTTCGACCGTGACGGACTGGCCTCGCGCGGGGTCTGCCGTCATGAGCCTTGTCCCAGAAAATCAATCAGGGCTTTGCGCTGGTGAATGCCGAGCCCACGAAGCCGGCGTGTCGGGGAAATACCGACCTTGTTCATAATCACAGTTGCGCGTACCTTTCCAATGCCGGGCAGGGCTTCGAGTAATTCGCTGGTCTTCAACCGGCCGATTGCCTCGTCGCCGTCGCCGGCAGTCAGGACCTCCGCCACGGTGGCGGTGCCTGTCTTCAGTTTATGTTTCACGGCGGCCCGCGTGGTGCGGGCCGCGGCTGCCTTGGCGAGTGCTGCGGTTCGTTCTTGTGCTGTCAATGGGCGCAGACTCACGAGGAACTCCTTGGAAGCTGGGGCGGAGGGCGCCGGACGGGAATGGCTTCCCCTGAACTTATCCGCACCGGGGAGACAAAATCAATCCGCCCCCGATCCGCCGCTCCCTCCCCCAACTAAGTAGCAGCACCTGCAGTCATTTCCCGTTTTGGCTGCAGGTGCTGCTACTTAGTTGGGGGAGGCGGGAAGTCCGCTCAGGCCCGCAGGGTGTCCAGCGTCCGCTGCGTCGCCTTCCGTAGTTCCGCCGGATCCGGGCCGGCCATCAGGATGCCTCGACTGGAGGTACCCAACACCTGATCATAGGCCGCCCCAAAGGTGCGCCGCATGTCTGCTGCGGTGGCCCCCTGCGCGCCCAGACCAGGGGCGAGGATCGGCCCATTCAGGGTTCCGAGCTCAATCCCCAGCTCCGTCAGGGCCGAGCCCACGGTGGCGCCCATCACCAGTCCGACAGAGCCCGGCCCCGCCGTCCTGGCGTTTTCCACTGCTGCGGCCGCGACGATCCTGCGGGCCACCGAATCCCTTCCGCCAACGTGCTGAACGGAGGGTCCCTCGGAATTGGATGTCAGTGCCAGGACGAACACTCCCCTGCCCTGGTCCGCCGCCAGATCGAGGGCCGGGCGCAATGATTCAAAACCCAGATACGGGCTCAGTGTCACGGCGTCCGCGGCCAGGGCGGAACCATCCCGCAGCCAGGCGTCTGCATACGCACTCATCGTGGAGCCGATGTCCCCCCGTTTGGCGTCGGCGATGCTGAGGATCCCGACGGCAGCGGCCTCGGCCAGCAGCTCCTCTAGGACAGCAATCCCTGCTGACCCGTGCCGCTCATAGAGAGCCACCTGCGGCTTGATAGCAGCCGCCAGCGGAGCCACAGACTCGAGCACTGTGAGCGAAAAACTCCGCAAACCGGCAATATTGTCCTGCAGGCCCCAGCCGGTGAGTAACGCCGGATGCGGGTCGATGCCCACACATAGGGGTCCCTGCGCTGCCATCGCCGCGGCAAGCCGGACCCCGAAGGACGCCCGCCCGTTGGCTCCTCGCTGCGTCGGAGTAGGCGCGTGCTCAGCCGCGTGCTCAGACGCTCGCTCAGGCACTGGCGGCCGCCCGCAAGGTGGCGGCATGCTCCTGCAGGCTGGTCACGTCCCACTCATAGGTGCGCATCGCTTCAATGGCGAGCACGGCGACGTTGAATTCCGCCACCGTGGTGATGCACGGGCGTCCATTGGAGATGGCTGCCGCACGGATCTCATAACCGTCCCCGCGGGCTTGACCACCCGAGGGTGTGTTGAAGATCATATCGACTTCGCCATTGTTAATCAGGTCGGTGATGGTTCCCTCACCCTCGGCTGAACTGCCCTCGGCCACCTTACGCACCGTCGTAGCGGTAATGCCATTGCGGCGCAGCACATCCGCCGTGCCGCCGGTGGACAGGATTTCAAAGCCCAGATCCACCAGCCGCTTGACCGCCATGATGATGGCCCGTTTGTCCCGGTTCGCCACCGAGACAAAGACCTTCCCGGAGGTCGGCAGGGCATTATTCGCGGCGGCCTGGCTCTTCGCAAAGGCCGTGTCGAAGTGTTTATCTATGCCCATTACCTCTCCGGTGGAGCGCATTTCCGGCCCCAACAGGGAGTCGACGACGGTCCCTTCCGGGGTGCGGAAGCGGTTGAACGGCAGCACGGCCTCCTTGACGGCGACCGGTGCACCGGCCGGCAACGTGCCGCCGTCGCCGGTTTCCGGCAGCAGGTGGTGCACGCTGCGCAGGTCCTTGATGGACGCACCGGTGCCGATCAGCGCCGCCGCTTTGGCCATCTGGACTCCGGTGGCTTTGGAGACGAACGGGACGGTCCGGGATGCCCGCGGGTTGGCTTCCAGGACGTAGAGCACATCGGAGGCCAGGGCGAATTGGATATTGATCAGCCCGCGGACTCCGACTCCCTCGGCAATGGCCAGCGTGGCCGCCCTCACCCGGTCGCAGACATCCGTGCCCAGCGTCAGCGGCGGCAGCACGCAGGCGGAGTCCCCGGAGTGGATGCCGGCCTCCTCTATGTGCTCCATGATGCCGCCCAGATACATTTCGGTGCCGTCGTAGAGCGCATCGACGTCAATTTCAATGGCGTCCTCCAGGAACCTGTCGATCAGCACCGGATGGTCCTCGGTGATTTCCGTCGCATTCTTGATGTAGCGCGAAAGGTTCGGCTCGTCGTAGACAATTTCCATGCCGCGGCCGCCGAGGACGTAGGAAGGGCGCACCAGCACCGGGTAACCGATCTCGTCGGCGATCTTCTTGGCATCCTCAAAGGACACCGCTGTGCCATTCTTGGGCGCGATCAGTCCGGCGGCATCCAGCACCCGGCTGAACATTCCTCGGTGTTCGGCCAGGTCGATCGCCTCCGGCGAGGTGCCAAGAATCGGCACGCCGGAGTCGGCCAGGGCCTGCGCCAGTTTCAGCGGGGTCTGGCCGCCCAGCTGGACGAACACCCCGAGCACGCCGCCGGTGCGTTCCTCCGCCGCGATGACCTCCAGGACATCCTCCAGCGTGAGAGGTTCAAAGTAGAGCCGGGTGGAGACGTCATAGTCCGTGGAGACCGTTTCCGGGTTGCAGTTGATCATCACGGTTTCGTGTCCGGCCGCCCGCAGCGCCATGGAGGCGTGCACGCAGGAGTAATCGAACTCGATGCCCTGTCCGATCCGGTTCGGCCCGGAACCCAGAATGATCACAGACGGTTTGGCGTGCAGTGCCACCTCGTCCTCTTCGTCGTAGGAGGAGTAGTGATAGGGCGTATGGGCGGCAAATTCCGCGGCGCAGGTGTCCACCGTTTTGTAGACAGGGCGAATGCCCAGCGCCTGCCGGACCCCGCGGACCACGTCCTCACTGTTGTGCGTCAGCGCGCCGATCTGCTCGTCGGAGAAACCATGCCGTTTGGCGCGGCGCAGCATCGCGGGCTCGAGCGCGGCGGATGCCTTGATTTCGGCGGAAATCTCGTTCAGCAGCTGCAGCTGGTCCAGGTACCACGGATCAATTCCGGTGGCCTCGTAGAGCTGTTCCACCGTCCCGCCACCCAGCAGGGCGCGCTGCACCTGCGCGAGACGGTCCGTCGTCGGCCGTCTGGAGGCCTCGATCAGGTCCGGAACGTCCAGGGAATCGACCGAGCTGAAGTCCAAGCTCGCGCCCTTTTGCTCCAGTGACCGGAGCGCCTTCTGCAGCGCCTCGGTGAAGTTGCGGCCGATCGCCATCGCCTCCCCGACGGATTTCATCGTGGTGGTCAGGGTGGGGTCCGCGGCCGGGAACTTCTCGAAGGCGAAGCGCGGAACCTTGACGACGACGTAGTCCAGTGCCGGCTCAAAGGACGCCGGTGTCTTCAAGGTAATGTCGTTCGGGATCTCGTCCAGCGTGTAGCCAAGCGAAAGCTTCGTGGCGATCTTGGCAATCGCAAAGCCAGTGGCCTTGGACGCCAGCGCGGAGGACCGCGAGACGCGGGGATTCATCTCAATCACCACGACACGGCCGGTGTCCGGCTCGATCGCGAACTGGATGTTGCAGCCGCCGGTATCTACGCCCACCTCGCGGATGACGGCGATGGAAATATCGCGCAGCCGCTGGTACTCGCGGTCCGTGAGCGTCATGGCAGGCGCCACCGTAATGGAGTCTCCGGTGTGCACCCCGACCGGGTCGAAGTTCTCGATGGAACAGACCACCACGACGTTGTCGTTCTTGTCCCGCATCATCTCGAGCTCGTATTCCTTCCAGCCCAGGATGCTCTCTTCGAGCAAAACCTCGGTGGTCGGGCTGTACTGCAGGCCCTGACCGACAATGCGGCGCAGGTCCTTCTCGTCATAGGCCAGCCCGGATCCGAGCCCTCCCATGGTGAAGGAGGGCCGGACCACCATCGGGTAACCCAAATCCGCGGCGGCAATGAGTGCTTCATCGATGCTGTGGATGATGTGACTGCGTGCGGATTCGGCGCCGCAGCGCTCCACTACGCCCTTGAACTTCTCCCGGTCTTCGCCGAGCTCGATCGCGGCGATATTCGCCCCGATCAGCTCCACGTCATATTTGGCCAGCACGCCGTTTTTATCCAGCGCGATCGCGGTGTTCAGCGCGGTCTGGCCGCCGAGGGTCGGCAGCAGTGCGTCGGGACGTTCCTTGGCGATGATCTTCTCGACCACCTCGGGGGTGATCGGCTCAACGTAGGTGGCGTCCGCGAACTCCGGGTCCGTCATGATGGTGGCGGGATTGGAATTCACCAGGATGACCCGCAGGCCCTCCTCCTTGAGCACGCGCAGCGCCTGCGTCCCGGAGTAATCAAACTCCGCTGCCTGGCCGATCACGATGGGGCCGGAGCCAATGACCAGAACGCTCTTGAGGTCTTCTCTCTTCGGCATTAGTTCTTGTCCCGATTCTGTGCTGAAGTTTCTGAAATGGCTGGCGTTCCTGAAATGGCTGGCGTTCCTGAAATGACTGCCGTTTCTGACTTGGCGCCCACTGTGGCGGTTGCATGGTCGACGGCGGCACCGCTTATCGGTGTGCCGGCAGCGTTCGCTGCCATCAAGTCAATGAAGCGGTCGAAAAGGTAGGCGGAATCATGCGGACCCGCGGCCGCTTCCGGGTGGTACTGAACCGAGAAGGCCGGAATGTCCAGGCAGGACAGGCCCTCGACGACGTCGTCATTGAGGCTGACATGGCTGACCTCAACCCGGCCGAACCGCTCCTGGGGAGCCAGCCCCGCGCCCTCCCGGGGGGCGTCGACCGCGAACCCGTGGTTCTGCGAGGTGATTTCCACCTTGCCGGTACGGCGGTCCATCACCGGCTGGTTGATGCCGCGGTGGCCGTAGCGCAGCTTATATGTCCCGAAGCCCAGCGCCCGGCCCAGGATCTGGTTGCCGAAGCAGATACCAAAGAACGGCACCCGCGCATCCAGCACCTGGCGCAGCAGCGCAACCTGCCCGTCCGCCGTCGCCGGATCTCCAGGGCCGTTGGACATGAAGACGCCATCGGCCCTGACGGACTCCAGCTGTGCAAACGTAGTGGCCGCTGGCAGGACGTGCACGCGCACGCCGCGCTCGGCAAAACGCTGCGGCGTCATGGCCTTGATTCCCAAGTCCAGCGCCGCCACCGTGAAGCGCGGCTCGCCATCCCAGCCATGATCGGACGGCTCGACGACGTAGGGCCGGTCGACGCTGACCTCTTCGGCCAGCTGGGCACCCTCCATTCCGGCACTGGCGCGGACCTGCTCCAGCAGCGCGGCTTCGGGCTGGTCGGCGGCGGTGCCGGAGAAGATTCCGGCACGCATGGCGCCGCGTTCACGCAGGTGCCGGGTGATCGCGCGGGTGTCCACGCCCTGGATCCCTACGATGCCCTGCGCGACGAGTTCGTCGTCCAGGCTGCGTTCGCTGCGCCAGCTTGAGGGCCGTCGTGCAGCGTCGCGCACAATGTAGCCGGCCACCCAGATCCGGCGGGACTCGGCGTCGTCGTCATTGACCCCGGTATTGCCGATGTGCGGCGCGGTTTGGACCACCAGCTGCCGGGCATAGGACGGATCGGTGATGGTCTCCTGGTAGCCGGTCATGCCGGTAGCGAAAACCGCCTCGCCCAGTGCCGTACCCGTGGCGCCGTAACCGGTCCCGCGGAAGGTCCTGCCGTCTTCCAAAATCAGCAAGGCGGCGGTTGGGGATGTGCTCTGTTCGGGTTCAGTCATTCTCGTTCTTTCCGGTATCGGCCTGCTCGG
>JBBSSN010000080.1:0-8034 GCA_038242035.1 Actinomycetales bacterium | reverse complement strand
TCGATCGTGATCCACGGTCTCAGCAGTGATCAAGTGACGGTCCAGTTCGAGGCCAACGCGGACCTCTACACCCCGGAAACCGTCGCGGATCATCTGCGCCGGTTCATCGGGTTGCTCACGGACGTCGCTGCTGCCCCCGACGCCGCCGTCGCCTCCCTGACTGTGACGACCCCGGACGAAGCACAGGCGCTGCTGGAAACGGGCAGCTCACGGTGCCTGCAATTGCCGTCGCACACTGTGGCGGAGGAGTTCCAGGCCCGTGCCGCCGCGACTCCCGGGGCTCGTGCCCTCGTAGCGGAGGATGGAGAACTCAGCTTTGCCGAGCTGGATCAGAAGTCAAACCAGCTTGCCCATTATCTGCGCAGCCAAGGAGCAAAATCCGGTACTTCGGTCGCCGTCCGATTGGGACGCACCACCGCACTGGCTGTTGCAATCCTCGGTGTCCTGAAATCCGGTGCCGCCTATGTCCCGCTGGATCCTGACTATCCCGCCGGACGCGTCGAGGGCATGCTCGAGGATGCTGCTCCGCTGCTGCTGCTCACCTCCGTCGATTTGAGCAGGGAAGGGTCCAACGCGGGAATCACCAGCGAAGTGCCCGAAGTGGTACTCGATTCCAAGCTCTTTGCCTCCGTATTGGCGGGCAAGCCGGCGCTCCGGCCGGATAAGGCCGCTGCCGGCGGCCACGACCTCGCGTACATCATCTTCACCTCCGGCTCTACCGGCAGGCCCAAGGCCGTGGGTGTGGAGCACCGCGCCCTGCTGAATCTCTTTGCGTCGCACAACGCGGACATCTTCGGCCCCGCACAGGCACGGCTGGGCCGGACGCTGCGGGTAGCCCACACCGCCGGGCTGTCCTTTGATGCCTCCTGGGACCCGATCCTGTGGCTCATTGCCGGTCACGAATTACATCTTGTGGACAACCTCACCCGGCGGGACCCGGAAGCGATGGCCCGTTATCTCGCTCAGGCGCAGATCGACAGCATTGAAACCACGCCTTCGTTCGCCAAGGTGCTCCTGGCTGAGGGTCTTTTCGACAGCGGCTTCCACCCCAGCGTCATAGCCCTGGGCGGCGAAGCCGTGGATCCGGGGCTTTGGGGTGTGCTGGCCCAGCTGGAGGCAGTCACGGCCTACAACTTTTACGGCCCTACCGAAACCACTGTGGATACCATGACGGCCGTTATGGAGCCCGGAACGACTCCGATTCTGGGTGGCTCGGTGGCCAACAGCCGGCATTATATCCTCGACAGCGGACTCAACCCGGTTCCCGGGAATGCCATCGGCGAGCTCTACGTCGCTGGCCACAACGTGGCCCGCGGCTATTTGGACCAGCCGCAGTTAAGCTCCGAGCGTTTCGTGGCCGACCCGTTTGCCGCCAACGGCTCGCGGATGTACCGCACGGGTGACGTTGTCCGACGCTCACCCGATGGAGGCGTGGAATTCCTGGGCCGGATCGACCAGCAGGTGAAAATCCGCGGCTTCAGAGTGGAGCTGTCGGAAATCGAGCACGTGCTGCGCGCTGCCGACGGCGTCGACCATGCCGCCGTCGTCGTCGGCAGGAACCGTGCCGGCTACGATCAGCTGCTGGCCTACGTTACCGGCGATGACAAGCTGGACACGACCGCTCTCCGGGGCACGATTCGGCAGACGCTACCGGACTATATGGTGCCCTCAGCCATTATCCGGATCCCCGCCATTCCGCTGACGCCCAACGGCAAGCTGGACCGCAGTGCGTTGCCGGACCCCGAGACCGGGCCCGAATCCTCCGGGCCACGGAACGCGCAGGAACGTACCGTGGCGGAGGCTTTCAAGGAGGTTTTGGGGCTTGATTCGGTCGGTATAGATGACGACTTCTTCGAACTTGGCGGCCACTCCCTGCTGGCAACGCGACTGGTGGCTGTGCTGCGGGAAAAGCACGGGTCAGCGCCTGCGCTGCGGGCGGTCTTTGAAACCCCGACGGTCGCGGGTCTCGCGCAGGCTCTCACCGCGCCTGCATTCGAGCCTCATCCGCTGGACCGGCAAAACAGGCCACGTCCGCTGCCGCTCTCGTACGCCCAGCGGCGGCTGTGGTTCCTGAACCGCTTTGACGCCGACTCCGGAGCCTATAACATTCCGATAGTGCTCAGGCTCGGGGGCCGGCTGGACGTCGTCGCGCTTGAGGAGGCGGTGAACGACGTGGTGACACGCCACGAGAGCCTGCGCACCATCTTCCCTTTGCACTTGACCGAACCGCACGACGGCGAACCGCACGACGGCGGGCCGGACGCGGGCGGGCCGGAGCAGCTGATACTCTCCGCGGACGCGGCCCGGGTGCCGATGATCGCCGTGCAGACGAACGAAGAGCAACTCGAACGTGTGATCCGCTCCGAATCGGCACGCGGTTTCGACGTTACCAAGGACCTGCCATTGCGGGCGGTGCTCCTCCAACTCAACGCACAGGAGCACGTGCTGCTGCTGACGCTGCATCACATTTCGGCCGATGGCTGGTCGCTGGCTCCGCTGGCCCGTGATCTCTCCACTGCCTACACCAGCCGATGCCAGGGCCGCAGCCCCGACTTTGCACCTCTGCCGGTCCAATACGCGGATTATTCGCTGTGGCAGCGCGCGGAGCTGGGCAGTGAAAACGATCCACAAAGCCCGATCTCCCGACAGCTGGCCTTCTGGAGCAAGGAATTGGCCGCGTCCCCCGAAGAGCTCCAGCTGCCCTTCGATCATGCCAGGGGCACGCACATTCAACAGTGGAGCCCGGCGTCGGTGCCGGTCCATATTACTTCCGCCACCCATGAGCGGCTGGCCGCCTTGGCCCGGGAGCACAATGCCAGCTTGTTCATGGTGCTGCAGGCGGCTTTTGCTGCCCTGCTGAGCAAACTCGGCGCCGGCACGGACATTCCCATCGGAACTCCCGTGGCCGGGCGAAGCGATACGGCGCTCGATGACCTCGTGGGATTCTTCGTCAACACCTTGGTGCTGCGGACGGATACCTCCGGCAACCCGACGCTTGGCGAGCTGGTTGATACGGTTCGATTCACCAATCTGCGTGCCTACGCCAATCAGGATGCGCCGTTCGAGAGGGTAGTGGAACAGCTCAACCCTGTCCGGTCACAGGACCGGCATCCGCTCTTCCAGGTCATGCTCACGCTGACAAACGATCAACCGTCGTATCCGAAGATGGCGGGGCTCACGGTTTCGGCAGATCGGACCGCCGAGCCGGGAGGGGCCAAGTTCGACCTCCTGATGGACCTTGCCGACGTGGCCAACCCCGTAGAAAGTCCCGGGGAACCGGACACCGGCGGACCCGAAGATGGCCAGCCAGGACACGGACAGCCTGCGCAAAAGGCAGCCGCCGGACTAACGGGATCCCTAAGCTTCGATCCGGCCCTCTTCGAGCCGGCGACGGCGGCGCTGATCGCCGAACGATTCCTGCGCGTGCTGGAGCAGTTTGCTGCCGCCCCGCAGACGCCGCTGTCCAGGTTGCGCGCCGTGACCAGCGAAGAGACGGTCCGGGCGCCAGAACAGAACCGGGGACCCGACGTCGACAACGGCGGCCGAAGCGTGCTGGCGGAATTCACCGCCTCCGCCGCCCGAAACCCGGAGCGGATTGCCGTGAGCAGCGGGACCAGCACGGTGTCCTTCGGTGACCTGGCCGGCCAGGTGGAGCTCCTGGCCGAGGGGCTCGTGGCCTCCGGAATTGCCCCTGGAGACAGGGTCGCCGTGGCGCTGCCGCGCACGCCGGATGTGGTTTGTGCCGCGCTGGCCGTGCTGCGTGCCGGGGCGGTGTACGTACCCGTCGACCTGAGCTACCCCACGGAGCGGATCGAGCTGATACTTCAGGACAGCGCACCGTCCGTGACCATCACCGCCGATAACTTCGCTGCGCTGAAGGCCGCCGGCGGGACAGAATCCACGGCCCGGGCGCTGGCCGCGCGGATCGTCGGCGACACCGATCCGGCCTACCTGATCTACACCTCCGGGTCCACCGGAAAGCCAAAAGGCGTCGCCGTCACCCATGCCGCGCTGGCGAATCTGTACCTCCAGCACCTGGACGGCATCTTTGCCGAGTCCTTCGGGTCCGCAAATAGCGAAGGCCCTGCCGTGGCCCACATTACCGGGCTCGGCTTCGATGCGGCCTGGGACCCGATGTTGTGGCTGGTGGCAGGAGCAACCCTGCATCTGGTCAGCGACGAAATCCGCACGGATGCCGAGGCGCTGGTGCGGTTCTGTCACGACAACGGGATCACTGTGCTGGAGACGACGCCGTCCTACCTCAAGGCCCTCCTGATCTCAGGACTGCTGGCCGGCCCCCGGCCGGAACCCCTGATTCTGGCGCTGGGCGGCGAAAGCGTGCCCCTTGACCTCTGGCAGGAACTCGCCGCAACCGATAACGTGATCGCCTATAACTTCTACGGTCCCACCGAATTCACGGTTGATTCCGTGCTGGGCCGAATCACCGGTGAGGTGCCCAACATCGGCCGTCCCATACGCAATGTGCAGGCCTATCTCTTGGACGATTACCTGACGCACGTTCCACAGGGCGTAACGGGCGAGCTCTATCTGGCCGGCACGTCAATGGCCACGGGCTACGTCAGCCGGGCCGCCGAAACAGCGGGCCGCTTCGTGGCGAACCCCTTCGATAGTGGAACCCGCATGTACCGCACAGGCGATCTGGTAAAACAACTGCCCGGTGGCGAGCTGCAATTCGCGGGCCGCGCCGATGACCAACTCAAGCTCCGGGGGTTCCGGATTGAACCTGGCGAAATTGAGAGTGTCCTCAGCCGGCACGAGGCGGTGCAGCGCGCCGCCGTCGTCCTCGAATCAGTCGGCCCCGAAGCCACAGCTCAGCGGCTCGTCGGGTACTTTGTCGGCGGCGCGGACCCCGATGAGCTGCGTCGGTTCGCTGCGCAGAGGCTGCCGGATTACATGGTCCCCGGGATTTTGGTGCCCCTTGCGGAAATTCCGCTCTCGGCCCATGGAAAGCTTGACAAGCGCGCCCTCCCCGCCCCGGATGCCCGCAGCCAGGGCTCCCGTAGTCCGCAGACCGAGCGGGAGAAAACAATGTGTGCGGCTTTCAGCGCTGTACTGGGCTCCGCGGAAGTAGGAATGGACGACGATTTCTTTGAGCTCGGCGGTCATTCCCTGCTGGCGGTATCGCTGATCGCGCGGCTGCGGGCTGCGTTCGGCGTCGAGCTGCCGCTGCGGGCGCTGTTCGAAACTCCCACGCCGGCGGCGCTGCTGGGCGCCTTGACGCCTCAGCCAGATGGCACCGGTCGCGGTCCACAGGATAACGACGACGACGGCGCTGCAGCAGGCGCGACTGTGCCGGCGTCCCTGACCTCGGTGGTCGAGTGGACACGTCGGCAGCAGACAAGCCGACCGGAGAGGATTCCGCTGTCCTATGCGCAGTCACGGATGTGGTTCCTCAACCAGCTGGACCCCGGTTCCGCCGATTACAACATTGCCCTGGCCATCCGCCTGACCGGTGAATTGGATACCGAGGCTCTGGCCAGCGCCTTGGATGACGTCGTGGCGCGGCACGAGATCCTCCGCACCAGCTACCCCGCCCGGGACGGCACGCCGGAGCAGCTGATTCACCCGGCCGCCGCCGTCACCGGCAATTTGGCTTATCGTGCTGCCGGCGCACCGGAAGATCTGCGCCGATTACTGGCTGGAGAGGCATCGGCGGGTTTCGACGTTTCCGTCGATCTGCCCCTGCGATGCACACTCGTTCGGCTCGACGACGACGAGTGGGTGCTCCAGCTGGTCATCCATCACATTGCCAGCGACGGCGCGTCTCTTGCTCCCCTGGCCCGGGACGTGTCGACGGCTTATTCGGCGCGCTGCAGTGGGGCAAGTCCGATGCAACGGGTGCTCGGTCTGCAGTACGCTGACTTTGCCCTCTGGCAGCGGGACCTCCTTGATGGAACCGGAAGCTGCGCAACACCGGCAGTTCCGGCACCGGCAGGCCCAACACCAGGAGTTCCGGCTCTGGATGCGAAGCTGCAAAGCTGGGCCAGGACCCTGGCCGGGGCGCCGGCGGAATTGGCGCTCCCCTCCGACGGCCAGCGCGCCGCCCAGGCGCGTCAGCCGGGAGGGCAGCACTCCTTTACGCTGGACGCCCGGACCGCCACTGCCTTGTCCCGGATGGCTGCCTCGCAAAGTGCCAGCCTTTTCATGGTGCTGCATGCGGCCCTGGGCGGATTCCTGAATCGGATCGGAGCCGGCGATGACCTGGTGATTGGCTCCCCCACCGCCGGGCGCAAAGACCCGGCCCTCGCGGAGCTGATTGGTTTCTTCGTCAACACGGTACCGATCCGGCTGGACGCATCCGGAAACCCCAGTTTCCTGGAACTGCTCGCCGCCGCGCGAAACAGCGTTTTAGCCGCCTTCGATAAGGATGACGTTCCGTTTGAGCGCCTTGTCGAAGCGGTTAATCCGCCGCGTGAGCTGGGCCGTCATCCGCTCTTCCAAACCATGCTCACCGTGGAAAACAACGGTCGCGCCGTCGTCGAGCTTCCCGGTGTCCAGGCCGTGCCGGAGCCCGAAATCGGGAGCGGCGAGGCAAAGTTCGATCTCTCCTTCAGCTTCCGTGAGTTGGGTCTGGACGGTGGACTCGCCGCTGTGCTGGAATACAATGCGGCGATGTTTAGCCGTGGCAGCATCGCCGATCTGGTGAGGCGGTTTGAGGCGTTCGTCCAGCTGGCCGTGGAATCACCCGAACGGCCGATTTCCAGCCTGGAAATCCTGCCGCCGGAGGAAATCAGCTCGCTGATGGCGGCCACCGCAGGATTGCGAAGCGAGGACGGATACCCGGCACCCGGCATTCTGAGCGTATTCTCCAGCACGGTGGCGCGACAACCCAGCGATACCGCCGTCGTCTGTGGCGGTGAATCCCTGACCTTCGCGGCCTTGGAAGCCGCTGCCGAGCGGATCGCCACTGGTCTGCTCGAGTCAGGGGTGGGCTCCGGTGAAGTGGTTTCGGTGTACCTGCCGCGGTCCTTGCACACGGTCGCGGCGGCCCTGGGCGTATTGAAAGCCGGTGCGGCATATAACCCCATCGACACGGAGTATCCCGCCGAACGTGTTGCCGCGATCCTTGAAGACGCAAAAGCGGCCGTAGTGATCAGTACCGCATCGGTGGACGATGCTCTTCGGAGTGCCGGCACGAGCGGTTCTCCGGTTTACCTCATTGAGGATCTGCTGACCGGCGAAGCATCCTTGCCCGCCGCCATAGCCAATTGCGAGAACCTGCCGGCCGATCAACTGGCCTATGTCATGTTCACCTCCGGCTCGACCGGACGGCCCAAGGGTGTGGAAATCAGCCACGGCGCCCTGGCCAACCTGTTGGCCTCCCATCGGGGCACGCTGTTACCGGACCCCACGGAGCGCGCTACGAGGGGGCCGGTGCGCATCGCCCATACGACGGGTGTTGGCTTCGACGCTTCATGGGATCCGATGCTGTGGATGATCGATGGGCACGAGCTGCACATGATCACCGACGACGTCCGGCTGGACCCGCAGCGCCTGGCCGGCTACTTCGCCCACCATGACATTGGCTCGTGGGAGACGACGCCGGGCTACCTGCGTCAGCTCCTGGCCGAACCGGCCTTCGTGACGATGCTGGACGAGCGGCACGACGGCGGAAGGCCGGCCCTGCGTCTGGCCTTGGGCGGCGAGGCGTTCGACGACGTCCTGTGGGCCGATCTCGCGGCCCGGGAATCGGTGCAGGCGTGGAACTTATACGGTCCCACCGAGGCAACCGTGGACTCGCTCGTCGCCGCCGTGACGGGCGCCGGGCGGCCCGTGCTCGGAAAACCGATGCTGAACTCGCGTGCCTACGTCCTGGATGACTACCTGCAGCATGTTCCGGCCGGAACCCGCGGCGAGCTTTATCTGGCAGGGCCCCAGCTGGCGCGCGGCTACCGCGGGCGGGCAGATCTCAGCGCTGAACGTTTCGTGGCAGACCCGTTCTGGGGCAGCGGCGAACGCATGTACCGTACCGGTGATCTGGTGAGCCGCAGCGCCCACGGCGACATCGCGTTC
>JBBSSN010000079.1:0-8146 GCA_038242035.1 Actinomycetales bacterium | reverse complement strand
GACAGCGATACGCCCCAGCCGAACAATTGTCCTGCGGTAATCAACCCGCGAATATCAGCCTGACACTGCAGTCGAATACAAGACTCGCCAGCATGCCCGCCGCACCCGGACGGCACCCAACCAGCGGCCCCCAACAAAGAATTTAGGAGCCGCTCACCACTGCCCCCCTTGACAAACGTTTCCACATATCAGCTGATGCGTACGCCTGCTAGTACTGCAGTCGCGTTTGCAGACTGGGTCCGCGGGATCCGGTACGGCAAGGCACTTTTCCGCTGGGCGGAAGTGACAATGCGGCCGGCCGTGGGAGCATTTGTTTCATGGCAAATTCCAAGTCCGGGGACTCGTCCCTGGATCGGCTGGTGCGGATATTGGGCGCCTTTGACGCTGGCGTCTCGTCCATGACGGTGCGGGTCCTGGCCGTGCGTGCCGATGTGCCGCTGGCCACGGCGTACCGACTGGTGGACCAGCTGGTCGGCCATGATTTTTTGGCCAAGGATTCTTCGGGGTGCCTGCGACTGGGTTTTGGGCTGTGGGAACTGGCCAGCCGGAGTTCATCGGCGCTTTCCTTGCGTGAGGCGGCCATGCCGTTCATGGAGGACATCCAGGCGGTGGTCGGTCAGCATACGCAGTTGGCCGTGTTGCAGGAGGATGAGGTGCTGTTCATCGAGCGGCTGTCCGGCCGGGAGTCCGTGGTCAACCAGGCCCGCGTCGCCGGGCGCTTGCCGGTGCACAAAACTTCCTCGGGGGTGGTGCTATTGGCTTTCTCCCCAGCGCATGTGCAGGAAGCGTACCTGTGCCGCCATCCAAACGCCGGCCTGCCTGCAGGAAGTGGGACCGGTGACTTCAGGCGGGTCCTCGCCGCTGTGAGGCAGCAGGGGTATGCCGCCTTTGACGGGCTGGTGGACGAACACACCACCGGGATCGCCGTGCCGGTGTTGGGTCATGGAAAAGTGGCCGTTGCTGCCTTGGGCGTGGTGGTTGCCCAGCGGGACGGAAGCATTCATTCCGTTCTGCCGGCGCTCCTGACAGGGGCCAGGGGAATAGCGCGCGCATTGGGGGAGCGGCCGGATTGAACTAACGGTGCAACCCCCATTTTCTCTCATTCATTGAGAATGAGTGTGAGTGGTCGGTGTCGCCGGTGTCACAGTTAGGGGAGACCTGCACCTCGTTTGCCAAAGGAGATCCGTATGGACACCGCCTGCCAGATCATCAAGACGCAAGTCGGCATCGTCGGTGGCGGGCCGGCCGGGCTCATGCTCTCCCACCTGCTCTCGCGAGTGGGCGTTGAGAGCATCGTCATTGAGAAGCGTGACCACGAAACCATCCGGAACACCCACCGGGCAGGGATCCTGGAAGCAGGATCCGTAAAGATGCTGACCGAGTCCGGCGTCGACGGCCGGGTCCTGACGGTGGGACATCGTCACGATGGCATCGACCTGCGCTTCAACGGGGTCAGCCACCGGCTGGACTTCCAGGACCTGGTGGGGGAATCTGTCTGGCTCTATGCGCAGAATGAGGTCTTCGTGGATCTTGCGGCCGCGCGCAAGCGCGACGGCGGGGACGTGCGGTTTTCCGTGCCGGACACCGAAGTCCTCGACCTCGAAACAGGCATTCCGAGAATGCGCTTCACCGATGCCGACGGGCAGCGATTTGAAGTGCACGCGGACTTCATCGTTGGTGCGGACGGATCCCAGGGCATCTGCAAGCGGGCCATTCCAGCCGAGCTGCGCAGTGACCACTTCATCGCCTACCCGTTTGCCTGGTTCGGCATCCTGACCGAGGCTCCGCCCAGCGCACCGGAACTGATCTATGCAAACTCCGAGCATGGTTTTGCCTTGATCAGTCAGCGCAACGCGCACGTCCAGCGGATGTATTTCCAGTGCGACCCAAACGAGGACGCCAGCGCCTGGACCGACGAACAAATTTGGGGCGAGCTGCAAAAACGGGTTGACGGACCCGACGGCTTCACGCTCAAGAGGGGTCCCATCTTTGAAAAAACGGTGCTGCCTTTCCGCTCCTACGTCTGCGAACCACTGCGCCATGGCAGCATGTTCCTGGCCGGGGATGCCGGCCACACGGTCCCGCCCACCGGTGCCAAGGGCCTGAACCTGGCCCTAGCCGACGTGAAGGTGCTTTTCGAGGCCATTGACTCGTTCTATTCGACCGGATCGCCGAAGCTGCTGGACGCCTACAGCGATACAGCCCTGGACAGGGTCTGGAAGGCGCAGAATTTCTCTTACTGGATGACCACTATGCTGCACTCCCGCGGGGACCAGAGCTCTTTCGAGCGCAAGCGCATCCTGGGCGAACTGGCTGGGGTGGCCGCCTCCCGCTATGGGCAGCAGTATCTGGCCGAGGCCTACACCGGCTGGCCGCACAGTTGACCACCACCATGCCAAAGACCAGAACAGGAGAGCAGGCCATGGAAGAGACCGAAGAATTCAACAACAGCCACGTGCTTGACGCGCCGGATACCGGTGCAGCGACGCAGACGTCGATGAGCGCGGAGATACAGGCGATCTCGGCCACGTATAAGAAGTCCGTGGAGGCCGGCGGCGAGCGGCTGACGCAGCCTCGCCTGGACTATCCGCCGTACCGGAGCAGCATCCTGCGGCACCCGACGAAGAGCCTGCACCACGCCGATCCCGAAACCATTGAGCTGTTCTCCCCGGCGTTTGGCCACCAGGACGTCAACGCCCTCGAATCGGACCTGACAATTGTCCACGCTGGCGAGCCGCAGGGGGAGCGCATCGTGGTTGCCGGGAAGGTGCTCGACGGCGACGGCCGCCCGGTGGCCGGGCAGCTGGTGGAAATCTGGCAGGCCAACGCTGCGGGCCGCTACATCCACAAGCGGGACCAGCACCCCGCCCCGATCGACCCGAACTTTACCGGCGTCGGCCGTTGCATCACCGGTGCCGACGGCTCGTATTCGTTTACCACCATCAAGCCGGGAGCCTATCCGTGGAAGAACCACCTGAACGCGTGGCGGCCGGCGCACATCCACTTTTCCCTGTTCGGCAGTGAATTCACCCAGCGCATCGTCACGCAGATGTACTTCCCCGGGGACCAGCTGTTCCCGCTGGACCCCATCTACCAGTCCATCGTGGACCAGGATGCGCGGGACCGGCTCGTGGCCATTTACAACCACGAGCTGACGTCACCGGAATGGGCGCTGGGTTACAACTGGGACATCGTCCTGACCGGTTCCAAGCGGACCTGGACTGAAAACGAAGCACTTGGCGCGGACGGAGACGACCATGAGTAAGCTCACCCCCACCCCGGGCCAGACCGTTGGCCCATTCTTCGGCTACGCGCTTCCGTTTGAGAAGGACAACGAGCTCCTTGCCCCGGGCAGCGCCGGCAGCATCCGCCTGCACGGCACCGTCACAGACGGGGCCGGGGAGCCGGTCCCGGACGCAGTGCTGGAGATCTGGCAGCCCGCCGCCGACGGCTCGATCGTTGCGGAGACCGGGTCCCTGGTCCGTGACGGGTACACCTTCACCGGCTGGGGCCGCACGTCCACGGGCAACACCGGCAAGTTCACGTTCACCACCGTCAACCCCGGTGCGACCACGCCAAGTTCCGCGCCATTTATCGCAGTCGTCGTCTTCGCCCGCGGGCTGATGAACCGGCTGTTCACGCGCGTCTACCTGCCCGAGAACGCCGAGGTCCTGGCTAACGACGCCCTGCTCGCCTCCCTGCCCGAGGACCGGCGCGCCACGCTGCTGGCCGAACGTGAGCCCGACGGCGGCCTCCGCTGGGACGTGCACATGCAGGGCGAGGGTGAAACCGTCTTCCTGGCGTTCGACGGCGGCGCCACCGTTTCACCGGACACGCAGTGAGTGCCGTGCCCGGCAACTTCGGCCTGCTGGCGCCCGTCACGGCCGACCCCCGGTGGCGGGAGGTGACGGGCGATGGCGCCGTCGTCCAGGCCGTGCTGAGAGTTGAACTGGCGTGGGTCCGTGTGCTGGAGGATGCCGGGTTGGCCCCGGCTGGCACCGCTGCAGCGGTCCGCGAGGTGGCGCATAACGGCGATTTCGACCCTTCCGTGCTGGCGGCCGCGTCCCGGGGCGGCGGCAATCCGGTGATCCCCATTGTGGCGCAACTGCGCGCCCTGCTGGCGCGGCATGATCCGGCTGCTGCCGGTTCCGTGCATGCGTCGCTGACCAGCCAGGACGTGCTGGACACGGCACTCATGTTGGTCTCCCTCAACGCCGTGGCCGTGCTGCGCGAGGAGCTTGCCGGGGCCGCCGCCGCGCTGGCCGGGCTGGCCCTTACCCACGCGGACACGCTCCAACCGGCACGGACCCTGACCCAGCATTCCCTTCCGTCGACCTTTGGCCTAAAAGCCGGCCAATGGTTCCATGGTCTGGCCGCGGCAGCCACCCGCCTGGACGCGGTGGTGCTTGCTGTTCAGTTCGGCGGCGCGGCGGGCACGCTGGCAGCCGGCTCAGTGCTTGCCCGGAAGGCAGGAACCACCCCGTTCATCCTGGCCGATTCCTGGGCTTCGGAACTGGGATTGGCCGCGGCGACGGCTCCGTGGCACACCAACAGGACGGCCGTGACAGCCCTAGGCGACGCCTTGGTGGCCGTGACAGACGCGGCGGGCAAGATCGCCAACGACGTGCTGTTGCTGTGCCGCCCGGAGTTTGGCGAACTCGTCGAACCCCTCGCCGCAGGACGCGGCGTCTCCTCCGCCATGCCACAAAAGCAAAATCCCGTACTGTCGGTCCTGATACGCAGCGCTGCGTTGGCCGCTCCACAGCAGGGCGCCCAGCTCCACCTTGCTGCGGCCCTGGCCGTGGACGAGCGGCCCGACGGCGCGTGGCACACCGAGTGGAGTGCCCTGCGCACCCTGCTGGACCTGTGCGGCGGTGCGGCTGCGGCCCTGCGTGAACTGGCCGAAGGGCTGCAGGTTTTTCCGGACTCGATGCGCCGCAACCTGGGGCTCAGCGGGCCGCTGCTGCTGAGCGAAGCGGTGGGGGCCGCCGTCGTGCCCTTGCTTGACACCGGCGGCGCCGCCGGTGGGAAGGCCCGGTTCCAGGCCGTCGTGGACCGGGCACTGCAGGGCCGGCCGGAGGAACAGGGCGCGGAGTTTGCCCGGTTGCTGCGATCGGAGGTCCCGCGGGAGCTCCTGTCCGACGCCGAACTCGCCGCGCTGCTGGATCCCGCCGGGTATCTGGGGGAGAGCGCGGCCATCATTGACAGGATTCTTGCGGCGTACCCATCATGGGCCCAAGAATCGACGCCACACCGGGAGCAGCAAACCGCACCGAAAGGAGCCGGCCATGAGTGAAAACGCCAGCGCACCGCAGACCCTCCAGGCAGCGCCCCCTCAGGCCCAGCGTCCTGACGTCAAAGCGGTGCTGTTATCCCCGCAGCGGCCGCTGGGGAGCAAGCCGCTGCTGGTGGTGGGCTGTTCGCTGGGCACGTCGTCGGTGCTGTGGGAAGCGGTCGGATTATTGCTGGGCGGCGAGGTGGACGTCGTGGCCTGGGATCTGCCCGGACACGGCGTTTCCCCGGCTGCACAGGCACCGTTCACGGTGGCAGGGCTGGCGGACGCCGTCGTGGCAATGGTGGATTACATCGCGCCGGGCGCCACGTTCCACTACGCCGGTGTGTCTCTGGGCGGTGCTGTCGGCCTCCAGTTGGCCATTGGTCACGGCGTCAGGCTGCGCAGCCTCTCGGTGCAATGCTCCGCTCCCAAGCTCGGCACCCCGGAAGCCTGGCACGACAGGGCCGAGACCGTCCGGAGGCTGGGCACGCCGGTCATGATCCAGGGATCCGCCGAACGCTGGTTCGCTGAGGGGTCCATGGACCGCGACCCGGCCCTGGCCAGCCGCCTGCTGCACGCCCTTCGGGACGCGGACCGCTTCAGCTACGCCTTCTGCTGCGAGGCCCTGGCTGGCTTTGACGTCCGCAGCGAATTGGGACGGATCACCGTTCCCCTCCTGGCAGTGGCCGGCGCCGAGGACCAGGTCGCGCCGCCGGAACTCGCCCAGGAAATGGTCGACGCCGTCAACGCAGGGTCCGTCGGACGGGCCACCGGGACTGACACTCCCGCCGGTAATGCAGCGATCGCCGTAACGCTCCCGCACGTTTCGCACCTGGCGCCCGCGGAGGCTCCCGCAGAAGTTGCCCGGCTGCTTCGCGGCCTGATGGAAGGGACGCGGCCATGACCGCTGCACCGGCCGACGACCGCCAAGGCGCAGTGCGTCGGGAGGCCACCCAACAGGATATCTACGACGCCGGCATGGCCGTCCGCCGCGAAGTGCTCGGGGACGCACACGTGGACCGGGCCACCGCGGCGGCCGACGAGTTCACGGCCGACTTCCAGGAGATGATTACCCGGATCGCCTGGGCCGGCATCTGGACCAGGCCCGGGCTGAGCCGGCAGATGCGATCGGCCGTCACCATCACCGCGATGGTCGCCCACGGCCACTGGGACGAACTGGCCATGCACATCAGGGCCGCCGTCCGCAACGGCCTGTCCCGGGATGAGATCAAGGAAGTCCTCCTGCAAACGGCCATCTACTGCGGCGTGCCCTCCGCCAACACGGCCTTCAAGACGGCGCAGGACGTCTTCGCCCGGATCGACGCCGAACCCCAGGCAGCCGCCCCCACCGAGGCTCCCCACACCGACGCTCCCCACACCGAGACTCCCTACACCACTGAGAAAGACTAACTCCGATGAACCAGGCGTTCTTGTACGACGCTGTCCGAACACCCTTTGGCAAGTTTGGTTCCGGGCTGGCCGGGATCCGCCCGGACGATCTGGCCGCCCATGTGGTGCGCGAGTCCGTGGCCCGCGCTCCGAAGCTGGAGCCGGCGCGGATCGACGAGGTCATTTTTGGCAACGCCAACGGGGCCGGGGAGGAAAACCGGAACGTCGCCCGGATGGCCACGTTGTTGGCTGGCCTGCCCACCTCCATCCCCGGCACCACCGTCAACCGGTTATGCGGTTCCTCCCTGGACGCCGCGATCATCGCCTCCCGCCAGATTGAGGTCGGCGACGCGGACCTGCTCCTGGTGGGCGGTGCGGAGTCGATGAGCCGGGCCCCTTGGGTGCTGCCCAAGACGGAACGACCCTATCCTGCCGGGGACATGGCCCTGTCCTCCACGACGCTGGGCTGGCGGTTGGTCAATCCGGCCATGCCGCCGGAGTGGACGGTGTCCCTGGGCGAGGCCACGGAGCAGTTGCGCGAAAAATACGGGATTACCCGTGAGCGTCAGGACGAATTCGCCGCAACCTCCCACCAGCTGGCGGACGCAGCCTGGTACGGCGGCTTCTACAACAACCTGACCACGGTGGTGCCCGGGACCGGCCTGCTGCGGGACGAGGGCATCCGGCCCGGCTCGACGGCGGGAAAGCTGTCGGGGCTGAAAACGGTGTTCCGCCCGGAGATGCAAGGGCCCGACGGCGGTACGGTCACGGCCGCGAACGCCTCGCCGCTCTCCGACGGTGCGTCGGCGGCCTGGCTGGGGTCCGAAGCCGCCAACCGGGCGCTGGCGAAGGCGGGGATCGGCTGGGACCAGGTGGGTGCCGTCGAACTCAACGAAGCATTTGCCGCCCAGTCACTGGCCTGCATCGACGCCTGGGACATTGACCCGGGGATCGCGAACCGGCACGGGGGCGCCATCGCCATGGGCCACCCGCTGGGCGCCTCGGGCACCCGGCTGCTGGGCACGCTGGCCCGCAGCCTGCAGGCCTCCGGGGAGCGGTGGGGCGTGGCAGCGATCTGCATCGGCGTGGGCCAGGGCCCGGCCATCGTGCTGGAAAACTCCACCACCGCCAACAACGCTGCGAAGGACTAAGGGGAAGACCATGCCCATCATTGCAACCACCGCGGCCGAGGCCGTGGCCGGCATCCGGGACAATTCCACCGTGATGATCGGCGGTTTCGGCAACGCCGGCCAGCCGATGGACTTAATAGACGCGCTGCTCGAGGGCGGTGCCACCGGGCTGACCGTGGTGAACAACAACGCCGGCCAGGCCGACGCGGGTCTGGCGCTGCTGATCAAGGAACGCCGGGTGGCCAAGATCATCTGCTCGTTTCCGCGGCAGTCTGATTCCTGGCACTTTGACGCCGCCTACCGGGCCGGGGAGATCGAGTTGGAACTGGTCCCGCAGGGGAACCTCGCCGAG
>JBBSSN010000078.1:0-8239 GCA_038242035.1 Actinomycetales bacterium | reverse complement strand
TCCAACGACGCGTTGCCGCCAATCGGGATGCCCGCCGCGGGACGGATACCCTTCCGCACGGCGTCTCGACGCGTGATGAGCACGGCGTTGCGGCCTCCGCCCCGGGCCAGCACGGATTTCCAGAAGACGGACGCCAACCATGAGCACTGACAGCACCAGATCCACACCCACCGAAGTCACGCAGGGCGGCTCGGTAACGTCGAAACCTGAGCCAAAGCATGACCTGAAGTCGCTACCGATGGCAGAGGTCCTCAAACAGCTCGACACCTCACCGGAGGGGCTGACGCAGGCCGAGGCGGCGAAACGGTTGACAATGTATGGGCCGAACGAGATCGCCGAGCACAAGACGAATCCACTGTTGAAGTTCCTGTCCTACTTCTGGGGACCGATCCCGTGGATGATCGAAGTGGCAGTCATCCTGTCAGGTGTGGTGGGGCACTGGCCTGACTTCTTCATCATCTTGGTGCTGCTGATGGCCAACGCCCTGGTCGGTTACACCGAGGAGCGTCAAGCCGGAAACGCCATCGATGCATTGCGGGCGAAGCTAGCGATCACGGCCAGGGTCAAGCGTGGCGGCGAATGGGTGACCCCGGCGGCACGGGACCTGGTTCCCGGTGACGTGATCCGTCTGCGGCTTGGTGATATCGTCCCCGCCGACGCCCGTCTGCTGGACGGCGACGAAATCGAGGTTGACCAGTCCGCCCTCACGGGGGAGTCGCTACCGGCTACGTGCGCACCTGGTGCCGCCGTATTCTCCGGCTCGATCATCCGCCGCGGCGAGATCGGCGCGCTGGTCTACGCCACCGGCACTCACACCTACTTCGGCAAGACCGCAGAACTGGTCGCCGGCGCACACACTGTCAGCCACTTCCAAAAAGCCGTCCTCAAGATCGGGAACTACCTCATCATCCTCGCGGCAGTGTTCGTTGCGGTGATCGTGCTCGTCTCCCTGCTTCGGGGCGACGCAGTACTGACCACCCTGCAGTTCGCTCTGGTGCTGACCGTCGCGGCGATCCCGGTCGCGATGCCCACGGTGTTGTCGGTGACCATGGCTGTCGGCGCACGGCTGCTGGCCAAGAAGAAGGCCATCGTCAGCAGGCTGGTCGCCATTGAAGAACTGGCCGGCGTGGATGTGCTGTGCGCGGACAAGACCGGCACCCTGACCCAGAATTCGCTCACCTTGGGTGCCCCGTTCAGTGTAGACACCGCCACCGCCGCCGAGGTCATCCTCGCAGGTGCACTGGCCTCACGCGCCGACAACGAGGACCCCATCGACCTCGCCGTCCTCGGTGGCCTGGACGACAAAAACGCACTAGATCCCTACACGATCGGCCACTTCGAGCCGTTCAACCCGGTCGACAAACGCACCGAGGCCAGCGTCACCGGTGCGGACGGGAAGTCGTTCAAGGTCAGCAAGGGCGCCCCGCAGGTCATCCTCGCTCTTGCCGGCGACAGCGCCAAGATCACGCCCGCCGTCGAGGGAGCCGTCAACGAGTTCGCCGCCCGCGGCTACCGGTCGCTGGGGGTGGCCCGCGCCGACGGACAGGACCAGTGGAATTTCCTGGGCGTGCTTCCGCTCTTCGATCCGCCCCGCGAGGACGCCAAGACCACGATCGCCACCGCGCAGGCGATGGGCGTGAGCGTAAAGATGGTCACCGGTGACGCGATCGCCATCGCCAAAGAAACCGCGGCAAAGGTCGGGCTCGGCACCAATATCCTCGACGCCGCGGGCCTGGGAGATGTGAAGAAGGAAGAGACCCCGGCGAGGGTGCGGGCCATCGAGACCGCCGACGGGTTCGCCCAGGTCTTCCCGGAGCACAAGTACCACATTATCGATGTCCTGCAGCAGCGCGGTCACATTGTCGGCATGACCGGTGACGGCGTCAACGACGCCCCCGCCCTGAAGAAAGCCGACTGCGGCATCGCCGTCTCCGGAGCCACCGACGCCGCCCGCGCGGCCGCCGCGATCATCCTGCTCACCCCGGGGCTCGCAGTGATCATTGACGCGGTCAAGGAAAGCCGCAAGATCTTCCAGCGGATGAACTCCTACGCCATGTACCGCATCGCAGAAACACTGCGGGTGCTGCTGTTCGTGACCGGGTCAATCCTCGTCTTCAACTTCTTCCCCGTCACCGCGATCATGATCGTGATGCTGGCGCTGCTCAACGACGGGGCGATCTTGTCCATCGCCTACGACAACGTCCACTTCAAGATGAAGCCGGAAGCCTGGAACATGCGTATGGTGTTGGGCATCGCCACCGTGCTGGGTGTCGTCGGCCCTATCGCGGCGTTCGGTCTGTTCTACCTTGGCGACAAGGTTTTCGGCTTGGGCCGTCCGCAATTACAGACCATGATGTACCTGATGCTGTCGGTCGCCGGGCACCTCACTATCTTCCTCACCCGCACCCGCGGCCCGTTCTGGTCCATCCGCCCGGCCCGGATCCTGTTGATGGCAGTTCTCGGCACCCAGGCAGTGGCGACGCTGATCGCCGTCTACGGGCTGTTCATGACCCCGCTGGGCTGGGGCTGGGCAGCGTTCGTCTGGGCCTACGCCATCATCTGGGCGTTGGTCAGCGACCGCATCAAACTCCTTGCTTACCGCATCCTGGACCCTACCAAGTCCACCCCGGCCCACGACGACGCGACGCTGGCCAAGGGCACAACAGCACCAAAGTCCGACTCCACCCTGCGCCCGTCCCAGTAGCCGATGCGGCCGAATGTTCTGCAGGATGACCGCGTTCAGGATGAGCCCGAGTGCGCCGAGCTGGCCCTCCCGGTCTTCGCGGTATCGCTGGCGTAGTTCCCCGGGTGCAAAGACCGATGCCTCATTGGCCGAATGTACTTAGCAAGGGTAATGACCTAAGCTAACTATATGACAGTAGTAGAACGTGCGGAGCTGTCGGCTCCGGAGGATGTCGGCGCCCTGGCCGTTGATCTGCGGATCGCCGTGATGCGCACGTCGCGACGGCTGCGTACGGAGGGCAGCGGCGAGGCCGTATCGCCGGGCCAGTATTCCGTGCTCGCGGCGATCCACCCGGATCCGATGACCCTGCGGCAGCTCGCCGACCGGGAGCACGTCCAGGCACCGTCGATGACAAGGATCGTGAACGCCTTGGAAGGGTCCGGGCTGGTGAACCGCAGTGACCACCCCACGGATGGCAGGCAGGTGCTGGTGAATATCACGCCGGCCGGCCGCGCCATTTTGGCCGAGGCGCGCACCCACCGCACGGTGTGGCTGGCGGAACGCCTCGCGGGGATGGAACCCGGCGAACGCGCAGTGCTCGCCGATGCGGCGCGCATCCTGCAGCGAATGAGCGGCAAATAGTGGAAATGTTCCGGGCCCTGAAGGTCTATAACTACCGGTTATGGGTCGGCGGTGCGCTAGTCTCCAATATCGGGACCTGGATGCAGCGGGTGGCGCAGGACTGGCTGGTGCTGACCATCCTGACCAACCACTCCGGGACGGCGGTGGGCATCACCACGGGTCTGCAGTTCCTCCCGATCATTTTTATCGGCCCGTTCGCCGGGCTGCTGGGGGACCGCGTCTCCAAGCGCAAGATACTGCTGTGCACACAGACGGCAATGGGGCTGTGCGCGCTGACTCTTGGACTACTGGTGGTGACCAATGCCGTCCAGCTCTGGCAGGTTTTTACCATCGCACTGCTGCTCGGTGTTGCCAGTGCCATTGACGCGCCGTCCCGGCAGGCGTTTGTCTCCGAGGTCGTGGAGCAGCGCGACGTTCCGAACGCCGTCGCCCTCAATAGCGCCTCGTTTAACCTCGCACGTCTCGCTGGTCCCGGCGTCGCGGGGCTGCTGATTGCGTGGTTTGGCACCGGTACCGCGTTCCTGCTCAACGCGGCCAGCTTCCTTGCCGTGCTGATATCGCTGTTGCGGATGCGCACCGAGGAGCTGCATACCAGCGCCCGCGCACCGCGGGGCAAGGGGCAGATCAGGGAGGGCCTGGTCTATATCCGGCAGCGTCCTGACCTGATGATGATTATGGTGCTGGTCGGGGTGGTCGCCACCTTTGGGATGAACTTCCAGATCACTAACGCACTGATGGCAACGGAGGTTTTCCATCTGGGACCGGGCGAATACGGGCTACTGGGTTCGGTCATGGCGGTGGGCACGCTGGCGGCGGCGCTGCTGGCGGCCCGGCGGCAGGGCACCCGGATGCGTTACGTGATCGGCGGGGTGCTGGCGTTCGCGGTGTTCGTTGCCGTCGCGGCGCTGATGCCCAGCTACTGGCTCTATGCCCTTGCCCTGATCCCCGTGGGGCTGGCCTCGCTGACGTTTATGAACGCCTGCAACACCAGCGTCCAGCTCTCCACGGATTCGGTGATGCGCGGACGCGTTCTTGCGGTGTACATGGTGGTGCTGCAGGGCGGAACGCCAATAGGGGCACCGCTGGTCGGTTGGATCGGGACCGTCTTCGGGGCCCGTTGGTCGGTCGGAATCGGCGCTGTGGTTGCCCTGGTGGCGGGTGTCTGGGCGCTGGTCCTGCTCAATCGGCGCAACGACGTCCGGTTGCGCGATCAAATGCACAGCGTGACGCAGTTCAGTTTTCGGCGGCCGCTGCGCGGCTAGGCCCGGTCCTCACAGCACAGCCAGCCTTGGCGGTAAGTGGACGATGAATGAGGTGTCCCCGGGTTCGCTGCGCAGCTCGACCCGGCCGCCGTGGGCCTGGGCGATCGCCTGCACAATGGCCAAGCCAAGTCCGGTACTTCCGGTGGTCCCCGTGCGGGCCGGATCCGCGCGGGCAAAGCGGTCAAAGACCTTGTCCTGAAATTCCGCGGGGATGCCGGGTCCATTGTCGGCGACGGTCAGGATCACGGCGCCAGTTGTGGACCGTTGCAGGCGGGTGCAAATGGTGGTGCCGACAGCCGTATGTTTGACGGCGTTACTGAGCAGGTTGCTGAGCAGCTGGCGAAGCTGTGTCTCATCGGCACGGATACTCACCGGCTCGCTGGGGATATCCAGCTGCCATAGATGGTCTTTGGCCAGCACGCGGATGTCGGACACGCTTTCGACGATGACCTCGGTCAGGTCCACTTCGTGACTGGCCAACGGCCGGTCCTCGTCGAGCCGGGCCAGCAGCAGCAGATCCTCCACCAGGGTGCCCATCCGCAGGGACTGCGACTCCACCCGGTCCAGCGAATTCATCCCTTCAGCGCTCAGAGTCTCGGTGGCCCGCAGCAATTCGGTGTAACCGCGGATGGCCGTCAGCGGTGTGCGTAGTTCGTGGCTGGCGTCGGCAACAAAACGGCGGACCTTGGTCTCGCTCTTTTGCCGGGCCACCAGGGCACTGAAAACGTTGTCCAGCAGCTTGTTGAGCGCATGGCCCACGTTGCCGACTTCCGTCGCCGGGTTCGCCGCGTCGATCGGGACGCGTTCGGCCAGTGCCACCTCGCCGGCATCCAGCGGCAGCTCGGCGACTCTGCCGGCAACCGCGGAGAGTTCTTCCAGCGGCGCCAAGGTGCGGCGAATAATTACGGTCCCCAGCAGGCCGACGGCGGCAAGACCGCCGAGCGAAATCAGCACCATCGCGAGCACCAGGGAAGCCAGAATGGCATTATTGGCAGCCAGCGGCAGACCGGTGACTAAGATGTCCCCGTCCGGCACCTGAATTGCCGTGAGGCGGTATTCGCCGCTGGACAGGGACCGATCCACCGGCGCGGCTCCGGGGGCAACTCCGCGCAGCGTGCGTGCATCGCCGGGAGTAATTCCCGTCAGCGTCTGGTCATTTGCGAGCCGGCCTGCACTTGTCACGGTGCCGTCGGAAACGCGGGCATTGAGAGTTCCGATGCCGGTGCCGCGCGCGTTCAATGGGTTCGGGTGGGGCCCCGATGAGCCCTGCGGGGGAGGTCCGCTGCTGAATGCCGCAGCCCGGTGCGACGCCTCGTTCAAGGTGGTGTCCAGCTGGCGCGTCAGGGATGACTGTACCGCGGCATAGCTGACCGCTCCCACGATGAGGCAGATGGCAGTGAGCAGTGCCATCGTGGCCAGCATCATCTTGGTGCGCAAACGCCATGCTTTCACAGCGGCCCAATGCGGCCGCGGCAAGCGCGGGCGGGACCATCCGGCCTTCACATCACAGCCGGTTTCAGCACGTAGCCGGCGCCGCGGATCGTATGGATCATCGGCGGCCGGTTCACATCGATCCTTTTCCGCAGGTAGGAAATGTACAGCTCCACAATGTTCGCCTCCCCACCGAAGTCATAGCTCCACACCCGCTCCAGAATCTGCGCCTTGCTGACCACACGCCGGGGATTTTCCATAAGATAGCGCAGCAGCTCGTATTGGGTGGCGGTCAGTGGAATCATTTCGCCTCCTCGGCTGACCTCGCGGGTGTCCTGGTTCAAATGCAGATCTCCGACCACCAGTTCTGCGGCAGTGGCGGCCGTAACACCGGAGCGCTGGACGATCCGGTGTAGCCGGAGCAGGACCTCTTCCATGCTGAAGGGCTTGGTGACGTAGTCATCCCCTCCCGCAGCCAAACCGGCGAGTCGGTCCTCCACCGCGTCCTTGGCGGTCAGGAAGAGCGCCGGCAACCCCGGCGCAAACGTGCGGATCTTGCCCAGCAGCGCGACGCCGTCGAGCCCGGGAAGCATTACGTCCAGCACCAGAACGTCCGGGCGGAACTCACGGGCCGTTTTGATTGCCTGGCCGCCGTCGTTGGCCACCTGTACGCTCCAGCCTGACATCTGCAGCCCGGCCCGCATCAGCTCGGCCAGGCTGGGTTCGTCATCCACGACGAGGGCGCGGATAGGGGAGCCGTCCTGATGCGTCAATTTGGGCAGATGATCCGTCAGGGAGCGCGAAGTTGCCATGACGTCATTGTGCACCGTGCCTGGCTTGCGAGGCAGGGTATTAGCTGCATATCTGCTGTGAGCGCGGTCCGCAGGGAACCAAAAACAGCGTGATCTGCATCACGATGGACGTTCCTGTCTCAGCATGCGGACAGTTTTGCCCAATGTTACTTGCACGTCGGGTTTGTTACGCTGCAGACTCTCATTGTGAACATCCACTCAATGGCATCTGCAGCCGCAGCGACCCTGCCCAGTGAAACCGCTGGCAGGCTCATGTGCTGTTGTCGAATGCAAGCCTGACTCACTACCCCAGAGTTCAGGCAGTATGGGCCTTCGGGCCTGCCCGTCATGGGCATTTACCCTGCCATTTGGGCGGGAGTGAAGAAGCATTCGCGCCGCCAAGGCGGCTATTCACATCGAGGTCACCATGTCAGTAGCATCCGGATACGTCCATATCTCCGTCCGCAACGCGGGCAAGGCCGCGGTCGGCGGCGCCACTAACAATAGTTTCCGGGCGCCATTTGCCGATCGCCAGCCCCACCCGGCGCCCGGGGCAGCTTACGGGCTCGGGTACCAGGACTCCCGTCTTGCGGCGACCGGTCAGGGCAGCCGCGCCCCTTACCTCCCGGCCGCTCCCGTCACGGCCCCGACGCCCATTGTTCCCGGTTTCGAGAACCGTCGTGGTGCCCAGGTGGAGAACGTAGCCCGCGGGTTTGTCCTGTATATGGGTGTGGATGAGGAGACCGCGGCGGCGGCGGGAACCTCCTTGGCCAAGCTGGCCCAGGACATCCGGGCCTACGCGCAGACGCTGCTGCCGCAGGCGCAGAGCTATGCCGCCGTCGCCATAGCCCCGGCGGATGCTCCCGGGACGGCTCTGGACGTTGTGCGGTCCACCTTCGGGGATCCGGCGGGGCTGGCCCGTCAGCGTCAGGAAACGGCCCGGCAACGGACGGTGCCCGAAACCCGGCCCACCGGAGTGCTGATTGATCTGGCGCGCCGGGAAGTGCACCTGGATGGGGAGACGTTGAATCTGACGTTCAAGGAATTTGAATTACTCAATTACCTGGTGGAACACGGCACCCGAACGGTGGGACGCGAGGAGCTCCTGGACGGGCTGTGGCGCAATGCGGACGAGGTGCCTAATGAGCGCACCATCGACGTCCATATCCGCCGGCTCCGGTCCAAGCTGGGTCGGCTGGCCAATACGGTCCGCACGGTCCGCGGCGAGGGGTACCGGTTCTACGAGCATCCCGAAGTGGTCGTCTGGGCGGCGCCGGAATACTCCATCTAGCGGCGGTCATTAGACTGAGGTCATGAGCGAAACACACCTGCTGCGGCTTGTTTTGATGCGCCATGCCAAGGCCGCGTACCCGCTGGGTGTGGCGGACCATGACCGGCCGCTGGCGCAGCGCGGACACGCGGATGCGGCC
>JBBSSN010000077.1:0-8249 GCA_038242035.1 Actinomycetales bacterium | reverse complement strand
TTCTGGTTGCGGCGCTGCAGTGAGCAGTCGCGGGTGGAAATGACGACGACGTTGCCCGCGGCGTCCGCGAGGCACTGCGTTTCGACGTGGCGGGGGGAGTCCAGGAAACGCTCCACAAAACACTCGCCGCGGCCGAACGCGGCAACGGCCTCGCGGACGGCCGATTCGTAGGCATCGGGAATTTCGCCGCGGTCACGGACCACCTTTATGCCGCGTCCGCCGCCACCGTAGGCCGCTTTAATGGCCAGCGGCAGCCCGAACTCGTCGGCGAAATCCAGCACTTCCTGGGCGGAGCCGACCGGGTCCTTCGTGCCGGGGACCAGCGGGGCGCCGACCTTTTCGGCGATGTGTCTGGCGCGTACCTTATCGCCGAGGGAAGCAATGGCCTCCGGCGACGGACCGATCCAGATGAGTCCGGCGTCGATCACCTGGCGGGCAAAATCCGCGTTTTCGGACAGGAAACCGTAGCCGGGGTGGATCGCGTCGGCGCCGGAGGAGGCGGCGGCGTCAAGAATCTTCTCCATCACCAGGTAAGACTCCGCGGCGGTGCCGCCGCCCAAGGCATAGGCCTCGTCGGCCAGCCGCACGTGCAGTGCGTCGCGGTCCGGCTCTGCATAGACCGCAACCGAAGCGATCCCTTCATCGCGGGCAGCGCGGATGACGCGGACGGCGATCTCCCCGCGGTTGGCAATAAGCACCTTGGTGATGACCGCGGCTGGTGGTGAAATTCTCACACAGGACTCCTTCTATTCCCTTGGGAGCCTAGCGCGGTTTTGAGGATTTGACCCACGCACCATGCCGTTTCTGTGGCGCTGTCCTGCATTCTTTGTAGAGATCCTACAAAAACACCAATAGGTCTGGATCTGGGCTGCTGTGGTCCGCGGCGTACGCCGATCACAGCCGGGCGCGTTGCCGGCCCGGCGTTCCTGGCCCGGCGTTCCCGGGCGCGTTTCCGGCCCGGCGTTCCTGGCACAACGTTGCGGAAGGACTCCCGCGGCTGGAATCATGGCCCGTATGCCGCCAGCCGGTCTGCTGCATTGCAGCGCTGGCCAGTCCATCAACGGATTCGGAGTTTCCCATCGCCATGACAACCGCAACCGAGGCACTCGTTCCGCTCGCAGAGGTCTATCGGGACCTGCACCGGCACCCCGAGCTCTCCTTCCAGGAGACCCGGACCGCCGGCATCATCGCTGAGCGCCTGCGACGTCTCGGCTACGAGACGACCACCGGGGTGGGCGGCACCGGAGTGGTCGGGCTGCTGCGCAATGGCGACGGTCCCACGGCCCTGCTCCGCGCGGATATGGACGCGCTTCCGGTCCTGGAAAAAACCGGGTTGCCCTACGCCAGTAGCGTCATGGCCAAGGACCCTGCCGGAAACGATGTCCCCGTGATGCACGCCTGTGGCCATGATGTGCACGTGACGTGCCTGCTCGGGGCGGCGGCCGTGCTGGCGGCCGAATACGGGAGCTGGGCCGGAACGCTCATGCTGGTATTCCAGCCGGCCTAAGAGCTCGGCGGCGGCGCCCAGGCCATGATCGACGACGGCCTGTTCGGACGTTTCGGCACCCCGGACGTCGTGTTGGGCCAACACGTGGCGCCCTTCCCGGCAGGCATGTTGGCTGCACAACCGGGAGTCGCCTTTGCCGCCGCGGATTCTCTGCGTATCCGGCTGATCGGCCGCGGTGCCCATGGATCCCGACCCGAGGCCTCCGTGGACCCGATCGTGCTGGCCGCCGCCACGGTGCTCCGCCTGCAGACCATCGTCTCGCGCGAGGTGGCGGGCAGTGAGGCAGCGGTCCTGACCATCGGAGCCATCCACGCCGGAACGGCCGGGAACGTCATCCCCGATGAGGCCGAGCTCAAACTGAGCATCCGTTCGTTCAGCACTTCGGTGCGGGAACGGGTCCTGGCGGCGGTGGAACGGATTGTCCGCGGCGAGGCCATCGCAGCGGGAGCTACCACGGAGCCGGTCATCACCATCGACGCCGGCTTTCCGGCGGTAGTGAATGATCCGGCTGCGCTGGAACGCACGGTCGCGGCGTTCAACGAAACGTTCGGTGAAGGCCGCGTTGTGGTGCCGGGTCCGGTCACCGGAAGCGAGGACGTGGGCCTGCTCGCCACCGCCGCGGGTGCCCCGCTGGCTTTTTGGCTCCTCGGCGGTGCAGACCCGGCCCTGTTCAGCACCGGCGACGCCACAGATCCCGCCTTGCGCACGATTCCTTCTAACCACTCACCGCTCTTCGCGCCGGTGATTGAACCGACGCTCAGCGTGGGAGTGGCGGCGTTGACAGCTGCCGCCAGGGCGTGGCTTCCGTCTCGGAGAGGCTGACTGGCCGGTCGAGGTCGAGGTCGAAGTCGAGGTCGAAGTCGAGCTGCGCGGGTCTGCTGGCACGCCAGCTGCGCACGGTCAACCGGCCGGCCAGCGGGGCAGGGTTAGCCTCCGGAAATTTCCCGCAGCGTTTCCAGATGCTGCAGCCAGGCCCGGCGGCCGTCTGTGCTCAGTTTTGCGGAGGTACGCGGGACCTTGCCCGCAAAGGTCTTTTTGATGGTCACATAGCCCGCCTGTTCCAGCAGGCTCAGCTGCTTGCTCAGTACGGAGTCACTGACCTGGACGGTATCCCGGATGTCTTTGAAAGCCATACTCTCTGCACCGGCCAGCGCGGCCATAATGGAAAATCGCACGCTCTGGTGGATGACCTCATTGAGCCGCAGCCGCGGATGCTCTGCCGTCCCGCTCATGCGCGCAGTTCCCGGAACGCTGCGGCCAGCCCGACCACGGCCAGGACCACTGCGGCCGGAATATAGAACCAGAAGTTACCGTCGCGAAAATACACCGCCCCGATGATCAGCGCGGCGGTGTAGACGGCGAAGTAGCCAAAGAGGGAGGTCAGGAAGCGCCTGCTGTAGCCAGTCTTTGTGGACCGCTGAAAAATCGGCCATATGGAGGCTGTAAATATCGCCCGGACAGTGGCAGAAAAGGCCAGCACCGGGCCGCCGTATCCGCTGTGGCCGACAATGTGGAGACCGATCATCAGCATCGAACCAATAATGGCCAGACTGGTGAAAATCATCGCGACCGGCCAAGCCGCGGAAGTGCCGCTGGCCACACGGATCGCCTGCGCCTTGGCCAACAGCTCCTGCGCCTGGGCTGGCGTCAGATTGGCCGGCGTCCAATTTTCAGGTGTCGCGTTTTCCAGTGGCTGCCCCATGATGTGTCCCCTCGTCGTGATGAACCGGAGATTCCAGCATAGGAAAGTACTTTCTAATCTGTCAAGTACTTTCCTTGATGCAAGTCATTTCCATAGGTCGGTAATGCTCACGTTCGCCTGCGCCAGCAGTGTCCGAAGAGTGGAAATGGAGAGGCCGACGACGGCATGCGGGTCTCCGTCGACACGTTCGATGAACGCGCCGCCCAGGGAGTCGATGGTGAATGAGCCCGCCACCTGCAGCGGTTCGCCGGTGGCGATATAGGCATCGATCTCCGCACTGCTCATGGTGGCGAAATGGACCTCTGCCGAGGCGACGGCTCCAACCGTGGCGCCGGAACCGGTGGCGTCCGCTTCATCGTCACCGACTTCGCGGTTGTCCACCAGCCAGTGCCCGGTATGCAGTATGCCGCAGTGCCCATTCATCAGGATCAGCCGCTCGCGCGCGATGTCCGGCTCGTACGGTTTCCCGAAGGACCGGCCACCGAATTCGAAGACAGAATCGCAGCCCAGCACCAGGGCGCCGTCCGCAGCATCTTGAGAAGCCACCGCTTCGGCTTTGGCCCGCGCCAACAAGAGGGCAGTATCGTGCGGATCGGTGATCCCGTAACGGGCCGTGACCGCATCTTCATCGACGTCGGAGACCAGCACATCATGCGCGATGCCGGCGTCGGTCAATAGTTTGGTGCGGGCGGGGGAAGCGGAGGCCAGAATGAGTCGCAGGTCAGTCACGGGTTCAAGCGTAGCCCGTGTGCGAAGTACGCGATGTCTACGCCCCGGCTCTAAGGACTACCGACCACATGGCACATTTAGTATCTGGTGAGGCCTGTGGCGTCGCGACAATTTGGCCGCTGTCCCCGGGGCCCACGGGGGCGCTGTCTCCGAGCAGGGACGTGATCCTGCCGCCGCCGACCCCGGTGGTCTGGGAACGGGTGACCACGGTGGGGTCCGTGGTCCAACCGTTATCCACGCTGGACTTGTTCGCCCAGTAGGACACGAGTGTGCTGTTCGGGCTACTGACGGTCACTTTCGGGGTCATCCGCGTGTTAACGCTGGTTAACTGGATGTCCGATACTGCCGAGTCGATCCAGTTGGGGCCGGTGACTCCTGAGTATGCGGCCAACTGCACCGCAGCCTTGGCAAATGAACTCAGCGGAACGGTGATCTTGGCTCCGGCATCGCTGGACTTGGCGGTTTTCGCCCAAAGAAACGTCTGTACGCTACCGTCGGCCCGGGAACCGATCAGCCGCCAGCTACTTCCGGAGGGCGGCCCGACCGCTGGAGCCGTGCTGTTAATCGTGGCGAACAGCAGCAGACCATCGCCCGACTGGATCTGCGTCGGAGCGGTTAGGGTTGGTGCGGTGCTGTTGACGTTCGTCTGGCTGGCGCCCCGGAACGTCACTGCACCCTGCGCGGTTGCACCCGCGGTAACAGAAATGGTTTCTGTCGCTGTTCCGGTGGCCCCCGCGTTGTCTGTCACGGTCAGAGTGATGGCGTAATCCCCCGCCGCCGCATAGGCATGCGTGGCCGTGGATCCGCTCGCACTGCTTCCATCGCCAAAGGTCCAGGCAGACGAAGCGATCGCACCATCGCCGTCGGTCGAGCTGCTGCCGTCAACGGCCACTGACAGGTCGGTAGTCCGGGAAGTAAACGCTGCGACCGGGGCCTGATTCGTCGTCGAGGGCTGCGTAAGGCAGTTTTGGACGTCCGGAGTCGAGCCCGCTTTGCATACGGCAACGTAATAGATATCGCCGACGACCTGGTCGGTATTTTCACTCGCCGGGGGAAGCGGGTATTTATTGGCGACGCTGAGCCATTCGTATGAAGTGAAGGCTCCTGTCGATGCTACGGTGACAACGTTTCTGGTGGTTACAGGCCCCCCTGCATCCAGTCGGCTCGTTTCCAGGGTTATCGTCGATTTGCCGGCAGGACCGTCCGGATCCTTGATGCAGCTGACGATGTACGTCTTCCCATTGAGGAGGGCCTGGGTCCCGCGGACGACGGGGATCGTCGTCGCGCTCAACGACCCCGCGACCCGGCATTCCGGAAACACCGCTCCGGCATTCGTGCTGCACTTGCTCGCCTGAATCTTGAGCTGGGATAGTTGTGTCCCAAAACGACCGATCTGCGCGTAATTATGGGAGTCCAGGAAGCACTTCTGCGTGCCGACGAGCTGATGAGTGAACTTGACGACCGCGCCATAGGCCTCCCGGGCTGTAGCACTCATCGTCGGTCCGGATGTCGGACGGGCGATGCCGACCGACTGTTTGCCTACGGTATTGCCGTCGAAATGGACGGCGGCTCCGCCGGCCGGGATGGACACAAAGCCCTTCAAGGAAAGTGTCGCGCTGGCGTTCAAGGGCGCCGCATTCGCGACCGCAGTCAACGAGTCCCCGAAAGTGTACGAGTACAGCAACGAAAAGCTTCCGGCGGACGCGGTGGTAGCTGTGGCAAGGCCCAGGGCGAGGGCGGCAGAAACAGTCGCAAGGCTTGCCAAAAGTCGTTTTACCCCGCCTAAACAGGCCACGGTGTACCTCGCTAAAATCCGGCTTCACAAAGAAAGCAACGAATATATGTCCTCCGCGCTGCCCCTACCATCGGACCACCGCAGCTGGCCCCCAGCACACCGTATCCGTATCGTATCTGTCGTTGAACCTCCAGTCCAGCCTTTTTGGCGTTTAGGCAAAGCCGTCGATCAGGCGGGACCTGATCGCCGAAGCGGACCCCCTCCGGTGCCTCGACCGAGAAGCCACTGCCGCGCCCTGGCACCACATCCACGGTCAAATGCATATGACTCGAGTACTTGAACTGCCCGCCGGACATCCAGAACTCCAGGGGTTTGCTGCGCGCGGGTGCAGGGCCAGTGGGGTGAGGGTGCGGCCGGGCACGTGCGGTGGCCCGCGGTGGGGTGGTCCGCGGTGGGGTCACGCGGTGGGATCATGCGTTGTTCCAGCCGCACGACCTGCAGCTGCGTCCGGGTCCCGGATTGAAGTGCTCGGCGCCGGCAATCTGGGTACTCCGGTTCGTTGCAACGTCGGCGCCGGGTGCGCTGGTCCCTACCGCAGCCTCGGACCAGTCGGACCAGGCGACGAAGTTGATGCGCGAAGCCTTGACCAGCAGTTGGCCAATGACGGGAAGGATGGCGTCCAGCGGATGGCTTCGACGATAGTCATCGAGCTCATCGTCCTCCCCCAGCAGTGTTGGTGGGCGGCCCGGCTCAACGGAAGCCGGGATGGTTCCATTACGGCTTCAGGCGGCCGCCGGTGGAGTTCGTGGTTCTCCGCGGTAGGTTCCAAAGGTCCAGTGGTTTCCTTCAGTGTCGCTGGCCGAGAAATCCATGCTGCCATAGTCCGTCTGCACCGGCTCCGTCACCGCCAAACCGCCCCGATCCAGCACCCGGCGGTGCAGCGAAGGGATATCCGAGCAGACCACGTAGGCGGCGAAGGTACCGGGTTCCAGGGTGTATGGGCCTTCCGGTTTATGACTGCCCAGCATGATGCCCCCGCCCTCGGGCCAATCCAGTTGCGCATGCGCCACCGCCTCGCCGTCCATGTAGGCGGCCGTCTTGAGGAACCCAAAACAGTCCACCAGATAGTCAATGAGGGCGACGGCGTCGCGGGCCTGCAGGGACGGCCATACATTCGGCGCTGGGACGGCCGCGGACGGATTCCCTTCGGCCTGGGTTTCAGACATGTCCCAAGTATCCGCCGCCGCAGTCCGGTTGGCTAGGGGAGCGTGCGGCGCCGGTGGGGTATTTTCACTTCGCAACAGATGATGGTGCTGGAGTCACCGGTGGGACTGGTGTGACCGCTTTTCGGGGCCAACACCGGGCCATCTGTCGCGAAGTGCAAAACACGCAGCCAAGGGAGTCAGGAACGCCCGTCCATGCCCACCAAATCGGCTGAGGCAACGCCCGCGGCAACGCCCGGGGTCCCGCCCGTGGCCCCGCCCGGGACCGCGGCCGAGTCGGAGGGCGCGGCGTTGGTGCCCAGCGGGGATTTCTCCAGCTTGGCGCCCTCAACATCCACATCCGGCAGAATTTTGTCCAGCCAGCGCGGGATCCACCAGGCACTCCTGCCGAGCAGGTGCATGGCCGCCGGAATGATGGTCATCCGGACCACGAAGGCGTCCAGCAGCACCCCAAAGGCCATCGCGAAGCCCAGCGGCCGGACCATGGTCAGGTGGCTGAAGATGAAGCCGGCGAAGACACTGGTCATAATGATGGCCGCGGCCACCACCACGCGGGCGGCGTGGCTGAAACCGGTGCGCACCGCCGCCTTGGCGCTCTGGCCGTGGACGTAGGCCTCGCGCATGCCGGAAACGATGAACACCTGGTAATCCATCGCCAGGCCGAAGAGCACCCCGATCAAAATGATCGGCAGGAAGCTGAGTACGGCCCCCGGGTTGGGGACGTCGAAGATGGCGCTGAGCCAGCCCCACTGGTACACAGCCACCACCCCTCCGAACGCGGCGGCGAGGGAGAGCAGGAAACCGGCGGTGGCCAGGATCGGCACCAGGATGGAGCGGAAGACCAGCAGCAGCAGCACCAGCGAGAGGCCGACGACGACGACGAGGTACAGCGGCAGGGCGGCGCCGAGCTTGTTGGAGACGTCCACGTTGGCAGCCGTCTGCCCGGTCAGCCCGAGCGTGACTCCCGTATCTTTGCTGATCTGAGCGCCCTTGGCCCGCAGATCGGCGACGACCTGGACGGTGCTGGCGCTGGCCGGGCCCTCGGTCGGGACGACCTGGAACACCGCGGTCCGGCGGTTCTCGCTCAGGGCAGCAGGTACCGCCGCGACGACATTAGGGACCGTCCGCAGTTCACCGGCGACCTTTAGCTCCAGGGCCTGGGCGTCGAGGGCGCTTAACCCGGCAGGCAGGGAGCCGACAGCGATGATGGGCCCGTTGACGCCCTCGCCGAAGTTCTTCCCGATCAGGTGGTAGGCCTGGTAGGCGCTGGAGTCAACCGGTTCGGACCCGCCATCCGGCAGGGCGAGCCGCAGACCCGCGGCCGGGACGGCAATAATGCCGAGCGCGACGACG
>JBBSSN010000076.1:0-8271 GCA_038242035.1 Actinomycetales bacterium | reverse complement strand
GACCTAGAGGTCCTGCAGTTCAGTCTGGAAAAGGCTGTGCAGACCGTCGGTAGGCAGCTGGGAGGCCAACCCCTCGCTGCGGTGTTGGTGGTGCCCGGCCGATCTCCATCGAAGAGCGAATAGAAAAGGCCAGACCAATGCGAAACGCCCAAAAACCCTCCGGGATGCCCGTCCACCGCTACGTCCCATTCCATCAGCAAATCACCGTGGAACTGCCGGACAGGACGTGGCCGGATAAGACCATCACGAAGGCCCCGCGCTGGTGCGCCGTGGACCTGCGCGACGGCAACCAGGCGCTGATTGACCCGATGAGTCCGGCGCGGAAGCTGAAGATGTTCCAGCTACTGGTGAGCATGGGCTACAAGGAGATAGAAGTAGGTTTCCCTTCCGCTTCGCAGACGGACTTCGATTTTGTCCGTCAGCTCGTTGAGGGCGGTCATATTCCGGAGGACGTCACCATTCAGGTGCTGACGCAGGCACGCGAGCACCTGATCGAGCGGACGTATGAGGCTCTCGCCGGGGCCAAGACGGCGATAGTCCATCTGTACAATTCAACCTCGGTTCTGCAGCGCCGGGTTGTCTTCAACCAGGATCAGGACGGCATCCTGGACATCGCGCTGCAGGGCGCCCGGCTGTGCAAAAAATACGAAGAGTCACTCGGCGATACGCAGATCACCTACGAATATTCCCCGGAGTCCTTTACCGGCACGGAACCCGAGTACGCCGTCCGGGTCTGCAACGCCATTGCGGACATTTTTGAGGCATCCGCAGACAGTCAGGTGATCATCAACCTGCCCGCAACCGTTGAGATGGCCACCCCCAATGTCTATGCCGATTCCATCGAATGGATGAGTCGTAATCTGCACCCGCGCGAAGGCATCATTCTCTCCCTGCACCCGCACAATGACCGCGGAACGGGCGTGGCGGCGGCAGAGCTGGGCTACCTGGCCGGGGCGGACCGGATCGAGGGCTGCCTGTTCGGCAACGGCGAGCGGACGGGTAACGTTGATCTGGTGACGCTGGGGCTGAATCTGTTCAGCCAGGGCGTAGACCCAATGATCGACTTTTCCGACATCGATAACATCCGACGAACGGTCGAGTACTGTAATCAACTGCCTGTGGGGGAGCGCGTGCCGTACGGCGGGGACCTGGTCTTCACGGCCTTTTCGGGCTCGCATCAGGATGCCATTAAGAAGGGTTTCGAAGCCCTCGAGCACGATGCTGAGCAGGCGGGCAAAAACGTCCAGGACGTGACGTGGGCCGTCCCCTACCTCCCGGTGGACCCGAAGGATTTGGGCCGCAGCTACGAAGCGGTCATTCGGGTAAATTCGCAGTCCGGCAAGGGCGGGGTGGCGTATCTGCTCAAAAACGAGCACAGCCTGGACCTGCCGCGACGGGCGCAGGTGGAGTTTTCCGGTGTCATTCAGCGCCGGACGGACACCGTTGGCGGGGAGGTCAGCGCCGCGCAGCTGTGGGAGACCTTTGTGGACGAGTACCTGCCAACCGACGACGGCGGCAGCACCACCCAGTGGGGCCGCTACGCGCTGGGGGCGGTCACCACGCAGACCGACGACGACTCGCAGATCACGCTTACCGCCAACATGACGATCGACGGCATCGCGCAGCGCCGCAGCGGCACCGGGAATGGCCCGATTGCCGCATTGTTGGCTATCCTGCACGACGACGGGGTGGACGTAAGGGTCCTGGATTACTCCGAACACGCACTGAGCGAAGGCGGCAACGCCCGGGCCGCGGCCTACGTCGAGTGTGCCGTGGGCGAGCGAGTCCTGTGGGGCGTCGGCATTGACTCCAACACGTCGATGTCCTCACTGAAGGCCGTAATTTCCGCGGTAAACCGGGCAATCCGGGACCTGCGGCCGTAAGCCGGACTTCGGGCACAACTGCGGGCACAGGCATGGACAGGGAGGCAATTATGAGCGACGTCGAGGAAGTCCTGGCCGGCTACGACGATATTCGAGATGGCCAAGAGGCCTTTTACCAAGACCTGCATCGCCATCCGGAGCTGTCGCATCAGGAGAAGCGGACCGCCGGGCGCGTCGCCGAGCAGTTGCGGGATTATGGCTATCAGGTTGACACCGGCATCGGTGGCACAGGCGTCACTGGTGTGCTCAAGAACGGCGCCGGACCCACGGTCCTGCTGCGCGCGGACATGGATGCCTTACCGGTGAAGGAGGACACCGGTGCCTCGTACTCGAGCACCGTGACCGCGAAGGATGCCGACGGCCATGAGGTGCCGGTCATGCACGCATGCGGCCATGATATCCACGTCTCCTGCCTGCTCGGCGCAGCCAAGCTGATGGCCGGCCGATCCGACCACTGGAATGGCACCATAATTGCATTGTTCCAGCCCGCCGAGGAGGTTGGCGACGGCGCCCAAGGCATGGTTGACGACGGCATCCTGCAGCGGATACCCGCGCCGGATGTCGCATTGGGCCAGCACGTCCTTCCCGGCGTTGCCGGCACTGTCGGCACCCACCCCGGTCCGTTCCTGACCAGCGCAGACAGCATGAAGGTCACCGTCTACGGACGTGGCGGACATGGTGCCATGCCGCAAAACACCGTTGACCCGGTCGTTCTCGCGGCGATGCTAGTGGTCAGGCTGCAGACGGTGGTCTCGCGCGAGACGCCGCCGGCGGAGACAGCGGTGCTGACCGTTGGGAGCATCCAGGCCGGCAGCAAGAGCAACATCATCCCGGATCACGCCGTCATCGCGCTGAATGTACGCACTTATTCCCCGCAGACCCGTCAGCGGATGCAGGAAGCGATCCGAAGGATTGTGCGCGCGGAGTGCCAAGCCAGCGGTTCACCCCGCGACCCGGATTTCGAGGTCTTCGACAGCTTTCCGGTCACCGACAACGATAAAGCAACGACCGACAGGGTGGCGGCCGCCTTCGCCGAGTACTTCGGTGACGACGCCGGTGAATGGGACCAACAGACGGCCAGTGAGGATTTTAGCGATATCCCGCAAGCCGCCGATGTCCCTTACACCTACTGGGCGCTCGGCGGCACTGATCCGCAGACGTACCGCACCGCGCAGGAGGCAGGCCGGATCCAGGATGACATCCCCGCAAATCACTCCCCGCTGTTCCTGCCCGTCATGCAGCCCACCCTGCGCACCGGCACGGCAGCGCTGGTCGTTGCCTCGCTGGCCTGGCTGAAGACATCGAACTGACGGAACAGCCGGACGGCGTGGCAGAGGGGCGCCTAATACGCCGGCACTGCGGACAGCGGTTCGTGCTCACTCGTGGTCGATCACTGGCGCTTGCGGTGCGTTGAGGCTGTAGCGGATTCCTATCAGACGGATGAGGAAGCACACCGCCGCCGCTGTGATCGCGGCCGGGATGCCGTAGATCCCAAGAAGGGTGGCCGTCACGGTGATCGCGGCACCAATTAGCGCCGGCACGGCGTAAAGGCCGCTCGTCAATACCGTCGGGACCCGGCGGAGCAGAACGTCCCGCAGCGTGCCGCCGCCGACGGCCGTGAGGGCTCCGAGAATGACGGCTTGTCCGGCGCCCAGACCGAACTCCAAGGCCTTGCTGGCGCCGGCAACGCAAAAGAAACTGAGCCCGAACGCGTCGACCACATCGATCGGCATGGTGAACCGTTGCAGCGGCCTGGCGAGGAAGAATGCGACCAGCGCGCCGCCAGCCGCGACCGCCAGGTAACGCCAGTCGCTAAACGTTGCCGGCGGAAGTGAGTCGATCATGATATCCCGCAATATTCCACCGCCGAGCGCTGTCACCATTCCCATGGTGAGCACGCCGACGATGTCCAGCCGAGCGGCGCGGACCGCCGTCAGCCCGCCATTGAGCGCGAAGGCGAACGTGCCGGTCAGATCCAGCACAAGCTGCAACAAGGAAGGTATGGGCATGGGAGCCAGTCTCGCTTGGCTGCAACCGAGAATGCAACCACATTTCGAACCAGACACCAGCGTGTTTGAAGACGCGGCACGAAACGCCGGCGATCATCTGCGGCAGCGGGCCATAACCGGGCGCATGCAGACCTCCGCGAAACTGGAACCGTCCCGCCTGCGCGCTCTGCCGCGGCTCCGGTGCGACAATGGAGGGGTGTCCAGAAACTCTTTCGCCGCGCGCACCTACCGCGACGACGCCGTCGTGCTCCGGACGCACAAGCTCGGTGAAGCGGACCGCATCATTACGCTGCTCACACGCAACCATGGCCAGATTCGGGCAGTCGCGAAGGGTATCCGGCGGACGAGCAGCAAATTCGGCGCCCGGCTGGAGCCATTCATGGTCGCCGATTTGCAGCTGGTTTCGGGCCGCAGTCTGGACATCGTGACCCAGGCTGTTTCCAAGGGATCCTATGGCGGAAAAATCGCCGCCGATTATGACCGCTACACGGTGGCGGCGGTGATGACGGAGACCGCTGAGCGCATCACGGATGTGGACGGCGAGGCCGCGACGGCACAGTATCTGCTGCTGGTGGGCGCGCTGGCGTCGCTGAGCCGGGGCGATCACGCTCCCGGGCTGATTCTCGATTCCTATCTTTTACGTGCGCTGGCAACCGGCGGCTGGGCCCCGAGCTTCACCGATTGCGCCCGCTGCGGCGCCGCCGGCCCGCATAGCGCTTTTTCCGCTGCCCTGGGCGGTGCTGTCTGCCATGAGTGCCGGCCGCCCGGCTCACCGTCGCCGGCGGCGGAGACCATGGATTTGTTGGCCGCCTTGCTGTCCGGTCAATGGTCTGCCGCGGATGTCTCTGCGCCGCAGCACCGACGGGAAGCTGCCGGACTCGTGGCCGTGTATCTGCAATGGCATCTGGAGCGTACGGTACGCTCCCTGAAACATCTGGAGCGTGCTTAGCCTTGGCCCAGCCTTATCCCCGCGGTCTGCACGGCCGGCGGAACACGTCCACTACGCGCAGCGCGGACAAGCCCGCGGTGACCGCGCCCTGGCCCCATCCCTCGGGTGGCCGGATGCCGGAGGTGCCCGCCGATCTGGTTCCGGTGCACGTCGCAATCGTCATGGACGGCAACGGACGCTGGGCCAACCAGCGGGGCCTGCCGCGCATCGAAGGGCACAGGGCAGGGGAACCGGCACTGCTGGATGTCATGGCCGGAGCGATCGAGATGGGCATAAAGTACGTCAGCGTATATGCCTTCTCCACGGAAAACTGGAAGCGGTCACCGGAGGAGGTCCGGTTCCTGATGGGGTTCAATAAGGATGTGCTGCGCCGCCAGCGGGACCAGCTGGACGCGTGGGGCGTCCGGGTCCGCTGGGCCGGCCGGAAACCGAGACTTTGGGGTTCGGTCATCCGCGAACTTGAACTGGCTGAGGAACAGACACGCGACAACGACACGGTGACGTTGACGATGTGCGTTAACTACGGTGGACGCGCGGAGATCGTCGACGCGGTGACCGCCATCGCCGAACAGGTTGCAGCCGGGAAGATCAGCCCGCGTTCCGTCAGCGAAAAGACGATTCAGCGATTCTTATATACCCCTGATGTTCCCGACGTCGACCTGTTCCTGCGTTCCAGCGGCGAGCAGCGGCTCTCTAACTTCCTGCTGTGGCAGTGTGCCTATGCCGAGTTCGTCTTCATGGACAAGCTCTGGCCGGATGTGGACAGGCGCACCCTCTGGGAAGCCGTCGATGAGTACGCCCGCCGGGACCGCCGTTATGGTGCGGCGGTGGACGCGGCCCGGGGCTAGCGCAGGCGGTAGCCAGGTCCGGCCGGCCGCGTCGTCAGGGAGCAAGCAGATAGCCGCACACCCCGGCGCCGGGCGCCGGAGCCGGGCGCCGGCCGGCTTGCGCGTCTGAACCGTCGCTCAACCGATTACAGCTGCCGCGGCGCGTCCGGCATTGCGTCCGGAAAAGAGGCAGCCGCCCAGGAACGTTCCTTCCAGGGCCCGCGAACCGTGCACCCCGCCGCCGCCAAAACCGGCGGCCTCGCCCGCGGCAAAGAGACCGGCAATGGGGGTCCCGTCAGCAGCGAGGACCCGGGACTGCAGATCTGTCTGGATACCGCCGAGGCTCTTGCGCGTCAGGACGGAGAGTCGGACGGCAATCAGCGGACCGTGTTCGGGGGCGAGCATTTCGTGCGGCGGGACAACACGCATGAGTTTGTCCGTCGCGAACCGGCGGGCCTCGCGAATCGCGTTAAGCTGCGTATCCTTGCCGAGCCCGCTGCGGACCTGCAGGTCCCGGGCGGCGATCAGATCATGCAGGGCTTCACCATCGATTAAGTCCGCACCCGTCAGCGCATTCATTTTCGCAGCCAATTGCGCAGCTGTTGCGGCCTGAAGAAAATCGATCCCGCGGTCCAGAAATCTTTGTACCGGCCCAATGGAGCCCGGTAGTGCCCGTTTGGCGAGCAATTTCAGGTCCTTGCCCGTGAGATCAGGATTCTGCTCCGAGCCGGAGAGCGCGAATTCCTTGTTGATGATCGTCCGGTTGAGAACGAACCACGAGTGCGTGTATCCCGTGTCCACGATGTGGCGCAGCGCCCCCTGCGAATCGAAGCCCGGGAACAGCGGCACGGGCAAGCGCTTGCCCGTGGCATCAAGCCACAGCGGAGACGGGCCGGACAAAATGCGGATGCCATGATTGGGCCACACCGGTTCAAAATTGTGGATGCCCTCGGGGTAATGCCACATCCGGTCCGTGTTGATCAGCGACCCGCCTGCCTTCGCCACCGCAAATTGAAACGCTCCATCCACCGAGGCCGGCACGCCCGTGAGCAGATAGCCCGGCGCCTTGCCGCCGGGCCACTGCCGGCGGACGAGCCCGTGATTGCCGCCAATTCCGCCGGTTGTCACGATCACGGCACGGGCGGAGACCGTGAAGGCGCGGACGACAGTGCGAGAGCTCGGTGCGCCCCGCACGGCGTCCGAGGGCTCCAGCACTTCACCGCTGACGCCGATAACTGCAGCTGTCCCCGTCGTCCGGCCCTCATCGGTCGTACCGCCTGCACCAGCTTCACCGGTGGGCGCGTTCCCGGCGCCGTCCGCGGGGGCTGTCAGCAGTGCCGTCGCCCGGTACCTGAACGCGTACCGGACCAGGCCGGCGTCGACCCCTGCGGCAAGTTTGGTGAGAAATGGCTGCAGAATTCCAGGCCCCGTTCCCCAGACAACGTGAAATCGGGGAACGGAATTGCCGTGCCCCTGGGCGTCGTAGCCGCCCCGTTCGGCCCATTGCACCAGGGGGAAGAAACGCACGCCCAGCGAATGTAACCAGTCGCGTTTTTCCCCGGCGGCGAACGCAACGTACGCCTTGGCCCATTCCCGCGGCCAATGGTCTTCGGCCCGGTCGAAAGCCGCCGAGCCCATCCAGTCGCTTAGCGCCAGCTCCGCACTGTCCTTCACCCCCAGGTGCCGTTGCTCCGGGGAGTCCACCAGGAAGATACCGCCGAAGGACCAATGCGCCTGGCCGCCCAAGGATGTCCCCGGCTCCTGGTCCAGAATCAGGACCGACCGCCCGGCGTTATACGCTTCCGCCGCCGCTACCAGCCCGGACAGTCCGGCGCCGACCACCACCACGTCTGCTTTGAAACCATCCGCATCTTCGCTGCTGCTCATCTGGCCATGCTAGCGTCCGCCGTTGTTTCGCTGCTCGAATCGGCCGTCCGAACCGGGGACACGGCGTAAGGAAACCACAAAACGCGCGGCACCGGTTTGGTGCTGGCGTCCGAAGACGGAAAACTGGTAACTATGCGCCTCTATCCGACCTTCTTTCGCGTCTGCTTCTCCTGGATGGACGCCGAGCGCGCCCACCGAATCGGATTTACCCTCATCAAAGCCGCACATTCCGCCGGCGCTGGGTCTTTTCTGCGACGGTTGACCGGGCCGCCAGCCGCGCTGCGCACAACGGTGATGGGCCTGACCTTTCCCTCACCCTTTGGATTGGCGGCCGGATTCGACAAGGAGGGGCTCGGCATCGACGCACTGGCGGACCTGGGCTTCGGCCACATGGAAATAGGTACCATTACGGGAGCTGCGCAGCCCGGGAACCCACAGCCTCGGCTGTTCCGCCTGGTCGAGGACCGCGCCGTGATCAATAGGATGGGCTTCAATAATGCCGGTGCCGCCGCCGTCGCCCCTCGGCTGACCGCCGCGAGAGCCCGGCTGGTCCGGCGGTACGGCGCTCCCCGGCCGCTGATCGGCGTCAATATCGGCAAGACGAAGAACGTCGAACTCCCCGATGCGCTGGTCGACTACCTGATCAGCGCACGTGCGTTGGCGCCGTCGGCCGACTATCTTGTGGTCAACGTCAGCTCGCCCAACACTCCCGGTCT
>JBBSSN010000075.1:0-8299 GCA_038242035.1 Actinomycetales bacterium | reverse complement strand
CCCTCCAGCGGATGGCTGGTCGCCGTGCCGGTGCCCATGTGCAGATAGTTGGTGAAGGTGGTTTCCCCGATCAGCCAGCCGTCGCGAACAGTGACGCCGTGTTGACTGAGCTTCCCGGTCAGGGATTCCATGACGTCCTCGTGTGGTCGCCTTTGGCCGGGGACCCAGGGGGTGTTGGTGAAGATACCGAAGACGATGCCGGTTGCCTCACGGTCTGTGCCGATGTAGCGCACGATGTGCTCGACCAGGTGGTCGGTATTTGTGCCGGGCCGCGGCAGGTCGATCCTGAGGGTGCCGCCGATGCGGTGCTCGTCGATCATGACGCAAACGAGGCTTTCTTGTGGCCAGAAGCCCAGGCTATGGCCCATGAGGGCGATGAAGTCGTCAGGGGTTTTGATGCTGAGCTTTTCCATGATGCCTCCGTGTGCCGGTACCGCCGGCTGATACCGGCTGCACCTATTCATGGCCAGTGGGAGCGGCAATTACCTGACTGTGTGCAGACGGGGGGTGCCGTCAGTGCCACTGGGGGAGTCGTTCTGCTTGGTTGACGAGGGCACGGTCGCGCGGGTCGCGTGCTGCGAGCCAGATTTTGGCTCTCTGCTGACGGGTTGAGAGGAATGCAACCGACTCGCCATAAACCCTCCAGAATCAGCGGCAATCGCCAGCCATTTAGTACCTGTCATCGTTGCAATATGCCACCTAGAAAACAGGGCAATACCATGAATTGGCAGGCCTCAGTAGGCCCTGAACCTACACAGGGGGTCGCCGGTTCGAATCCGGCAGGAGGCTCCAAAAAGTGGTTCTGAACTGCGGAAATGCTCGTTTGGTGGGGAATGATTTCGACCAGTTTTGCCGGAACTCATCCTTTATGTTTCCGGGCGGCCTCCTCACAGCGACATTCCGGTGTTTTTCACCGTCAAGAACGCGTGATCGCCGGGTCCTGGTTCGATCCGGGCCGTGAAACCATCGTCGCACTCGAGGAAGCCGTCGTTGCCGTCGCGTCCCTGGACGTCACAGCCTGCCCCCGCATGGCCGCCATCAGCGGGTTCCTCCTCTGCAGGGAGACCGTCTCCTCCTCCGAGATCGAGCACGTCGACGCCAACCGCGACGACTACGCCCGGGCCATGATCGGTCTCAAGGCAAGCGATGACGCACGCTCTATGGTCGCTGCACCGACGCCGTCCAAGGATGACCGATGACGCCGGCCGACTAAGGGGTGTGCAGAACTAGATCGGCGGCAGCGATCATTCACGGCGCCATCCACGTCCCACCGCCGCCGGGACTCGTGCCGGAGCTGATGGAGGACCTGATGGTCTTCTGCAAGCGCCGCGACATACCCATTACGGCGCAGGCGGCGCACGCGCACGCCCACTTCGAATCCATCCATCCGTTCACTGACGGCAACGGCCGCATCGGGCGGGCCCTGATCGGTGCGATCTCCCGGCGCCGCGGGCTCACGAAGAACACGATCACCCCGATCGCGTCCGCTATGGTCGCCGACGGCACACCTATTTCAGCCTGGTCAACAACTGCCGGTCCGGTGACGCCGACCCATTCGTGCTCTACCTGGCCCGCTCCGCAGTCCGCGCCTCTGACGCAGCCCGGGGATCCGTGGCCGCACTCGATGCCCTGCCTGCCATGTGGCTGGAGCTGGCCAGACCCCGCAAAGGATCCGCGGACGCGAAGGTCATCCCGTGGCTGCTGGAACGGCCTGTGTTCGAGGCCCACAGGGCTGCGCACATTGCCGGCGTCGCCGAAAGCTCCGTCTACCCCGCTCTCGAGCGGCTCACCAACGCCGGAGTCAGCACCCCGATCACCAGTCAAAGCGCAGCCGCGCCTGGGCGGCGACCGAAGTCATCGCCGAGGCGGACAGGCTCAACAATCGACTGGCCGGCAGTGGGAAGACCGGCTGACTTTGTCGGGGCCGGACGTCCCACCTGCCCAAGGGCAGACAGCCGACCGACGCGGTGCACCCCGAGCCCGTGGAGGGCAACGGCCCGGGGGATTCACATGCGCTGTTATCAGCGTGGGTGCGGGTCCGAGGACTCAGCCGTTTCGGGCTTCTGTGTTCGGGTGTCAGGAACGAAGGACCTTGATGACAGTCGCCGAGCCAATGGCTCGATACCGTTCCGGGCTGCATGTCATTTGGATCACCTACGAGCGGGCAGCTGCTGTGCCGAAACCGGGGATAGATCCCGGGGGAAGGCGCCTCTTCCAGTCCTGGCTGTTTTCCATGGGGCGGGGATGGCCGGGGCGCTCATGCCATTGCCGGATCGAGAGCGGGCCGCCATTTTTTCAGGGCACTCCGGGGTCCGGATGGGGACGGAGGTGGGACCGGTGAGGGTACAGAGGCTTGCCGCCCCATTCTCTGCCGTGTCTGTTAGCCGTACTGCATCGTGGTGTTGAAGGAGTTCCGGGGCTGTTGCCTCGATGGGTCCGGTTTCGGACAGGTCCATGCTCGCGGCCGGACCGGGAATCAGGGCCTGGGTGCGGTTGATAATGGGTATCTGCTGCCGTTGCGTCCATTATTGGATGGCGCCGTATGTCTCATCTATAGCAGGCGTCGCCGGTGAGTACAGCGGGGACTGCGAAGCTCCCGGCATGTTCATGAAGGGGTGGAGCGGGTCGGGTGACGGTTCGAAGCTACTTAGGCAATTTTTTTCATACGTGTTGACGGCTGTGGTGCCGTAGCTGACGATGAGTGCAGCCGGATACTCCGTGACCGGCCCAGCCACGTGGTTGTGGAGTACATCCGGCATGAATTGGCGGAACATGGCATGAAAAACCGTATTGCACCGTCTGGAATTGTCTTGGCAGCGGCGTTGGCTTTGACTGGATGTGGGGGAGGATCCGGGACAGCTGACCCCTCCACCGGGTCCCCGTCCCGAGCCTCAGATGCAAATTCTGCGACGGCCTCCGCCAGTGCGAAGGCCTATACCAAGGAACGGACACTGACGTGAATCGCATTGCGGTCGTCGAGGACGAGCCCGTGCTGGCCCGGCTCCTCGGCCGCATCCTCGGTGGTGCCGGCCACACGGTCACCGTGGCCGGCACGGTGACCGGTGCATTGGCGGCAATCCGCACGGTCGACCCGGATCTGATAATTCTGGACCTCGTGCTGCCGGACGGACGCGGCGAAGACCTGCTCGCCGAACTGATGCGGTTCCGTCCGTTGAGCCGGGTCCTGGTGCTGTCATCGATGACGCAGGTGGCGACCCGTGTAGGAGTTTTGGAGGGCGGTGCGGTGGATTTTTTGGCCAAACCGTTTGCCAACGCTGAGCTGCTGGCGCGGGTCAACGCCCGTATCCGGACGCCCGCAACGGCGGCGCAGGCATCGGCTGCGATGGTCCCCCGCTTCCTCCACACGGCCGGCGTCGAAATCGATGTGCAGCAGCGCGAACTTGTGGTCGACGGGCGCCACATTCCGTTGACCCATCGGGAGTTCGTGCTCCTGGCCTTCCTCCTCGAGCGGGCGCCCGAGCCATGTACCCGGGCCGAGCTGCTCGAGCGGGTCTGGGGGACGAAATTCGATCCCGGCACGAACGTCGTCGACGTCTGCGTGCGCCGGCTGCGATCCAAACTCTCCAACGACAAGATAGAAACGGTGCGCAATGTCGGATATAGGATCGCGGCATAAGGCCGTCCTTGCCGCCGCGTGGGCGGTATTCGCGGGTGTGAACTGCTACCTCACCTTCTCGCTGCCCGGCAAAGAGACCATCCCCTTTCACCTCGTGTGGGCCAGTTTCGCGCTGCTTTACGGACTGTGCCCGTGGCCCCGGCGTGCCACCCTGGTCGTCTTCGCCATCATCACGACGGTGACGGGCGTCGCGCTGGTCCGGCACGCGATGGCAGGGGTCATCGCGTGGGAAGAATGCAGCGAGACCGTCCTGATGGGCGGCATTGTCTCGCTGTTGATTTGGCACGTGAACCGGCAGTGGACCGCTCAGGCCCGGTTGCGGGCACTGCAGCAAGCCGACCGGCACCGCAGTGAGCAGCGGGAGAACGCAGCCCGGTTCGGTTCGCACGAGGTACGCACTCGGCTGACAATCGCCCGGGGCTACGCGCAACTCATCGCCGACCAGTCTGCCGAGCCGACGGTCCAGGAGGACGCCGAGCTTGTGGTTGCTGAACTCGTCAAGGCGTCTGCTTTGGCGACCAACTTGCTCACTCTGGTCCGGGTCGTGGAACCGTCGTCCGCTGAACCGGTCAACGTTGACCGGATACTGACCGGTGTTTTGCGCCGATGGTCGGTCACTGCCGACCGGATTTGGAGCTCCCGGAGTACGGTCGGTGCCGCGCAGGGCGACAACGAACGGCTCGAGGCAATGCTGGACTGCCTGTTGGAGAATGCGGTTAAGTTCACCGGACCGGGAGACACTATTGCGATGACGGCGGATGCCGAGGGCGACGAGCTGGTCCTGACAGTGCGGGATACCGGGGCGGGCATCCCGTCCGCGGATCTTGACGCCGTGTTCGAGATCTTCTGGACTTCGTCGACCGCGGGCGAGCGCGCCGGGAGCGGACTGGGCCTGGCCATCGTGAAGGCCGCCACGGAAGCCCGTTGCGGCACCGTTTCGGTGGCCAGCTCGCTCGGTGACGGAACCACCTTCACCCTGCGATTGCCGGTACAGCCGGTGCCGCTTGCCCCAGTCGGAGAACCCGCATCCGATCCGGGTGGCCGTGGTCCCCTCAACGAGTCGGTCGACGTCCGCAGCTGACGCGGGCACCTCAGCGGGTCAGCTGCCGAGCTATCGGGGTCGCACGCCGACTTGGAACGGGCCGGGCTCATCTCACAATGACCACATCGGCGACGGCTGCTGGCTGTTCCAACTCGTTGATCCGGACAGCGGTGGTGATCTTCCACTGACCCGCTACGGGGAGCACGACGACGGCCCGGTAACTGCCTGGCGTTGTCCCCGGCTCAACCTTGGCAGTCAGCGGTCCGAGGCTCAGGTTAGGCTCCGCCACACTGACCTGCGGCAGGCCGAGCGGCACGATGGGCGCACCCCCAGCGTCGGTGAGGTCGAAGGCGATGACATTGACTCCCGCCGTGCCAGGGCTGAACCGGCCGGTGAGGTGACCGGTGCCGAGGTCGGCGACCACGGGCGTCCCCCGACCGCAGCCGGGTCAGCGGGGGTATCGGTTGCCCGCGGATTTTGCAGCATCAGGGCCGAGGTGACCCCGACGACCAGCACCACCCCAACCGCCTCCAGGCGGATGGCCAGTACCAGCCGGCGCCAGGCTATCCCCGTGAATGGCGTTGAGTATGCTCCTCAACGGTGACCCCCACGCATCTGTCGCCCAGTTCGTTGGCATCGCTTCACTTGCCAGCGCGGGATCAGTCTTCGCGTACTTCCTGTACCGGCCGCTTTTCTTCACAGAAGGAGCAGCTGTGCCCGTGCCGGTCGCCGCATCGGGGAGTGGCAGAGAGTAGAGGAGCCTGCCGGGGAGGCTGCGCTACCTTGGCGTCAAATGATAGCTCATAATGCCAGTGTGCTTGTGGTGGTGCACGCCGCAGCACTCGCATCGATGCTGCAGCGCCTACTCGTCGGCGAAGGCTACGAATAGGCGGCAGGCGACGGTCTGCGTACCGCCGCCCAGGGCGCGGTCGGGCGGGGTTCGATGGCCTGGGTCGGGAGCCAAGGCGCCCAGTCTGCAGGGCCGTGACTGAGTCTGGCTGATCTTGGAGCGGGCCCGGCTGAAGAAGCCGTCGATCGTCCTGGTGCGGGCTGGCTGGCATGCTGGTGGAATTCGTCCCCGGAGGCGGACGGAGACCACGCGGATAATGTAGAAGCCCCCGGGTCAGCACACCTTCGGGACCCCGCCCCAGTTGCTCGGCGGTGGATCGGATCCTGTCCCATGGCTCATCCGCTGCCGCCGACTGGGCCATGTTTACGAACGCCCGCCCGACCATGCCGAGGCCATGGTCAAGTGGACGATGATCGGGCACATGACGAGTGTCGCCCGTCCATGTATTTGCATTCCGGGACCTAAGCCTCTGTTCCCGGCGTGTACCCGGCCCTATTGTCATTGGAGGAGGTCTGATCATGATGTATGGCTGGGATGGGAACGGCTGGGGTATCGGCGCGTGGGTGGCCATGGCTGTGTTGATGCTGATTTTCTGGGCCGGGGTGGTCACCGTCGTTGTGCTGCTGGTTCGGCGGGCCCATCCGGGTGAAGGTCCGGCCGTTCTGCGGCCGCCGCACCACGACGCGGAGCGCATCCTTTCTGAGCGCTTCGCACGTGGAGAAATCGACGAGCAGGAATTCACTGCCCGGCGCACAGCGCTGAGGCGCCAGGAATGAAGACCGTTTCCCGCCGCGTGAGGGGGCGCCACGATCAGCTTGCCAGGGATTGGCTTCGTCGTGCTGGCTGATGCTGAGTTCTACGGATAGGTGTGCCCCAGTGCATCATGGGCCGTCAGCTCAAGGGCGGGTAAGGCTCGCCCGGCGACCCGATGCCTCTGCGGTCAGCCGTCGCAGTCGACAATCATGCGGCCGCTGTTGCCGCCCGAAAGCAGCGATGCGAAAGCCTCTGGGATGCGGCCAAAGCCGTCAATTACGGTGTGGACGCTGCGGATTGTTCCGGCACGCAACCACCGGGTGGCGTCGGACTCGAAGTCCTGGCGCAGGTCCTCATTCGATGTCACATCGAAGCCGCGCATGGTCAGCTGCTGGTAGATCATCCGCATGTAGTTCGCCGGACCGCGGCGCTCGCCGGCCTTCCCGTACTGGGACGCGGCACCGCAGATCACGACTCGCCCGCCAAAGCGGAGCACCTCCAGGGCGGCTTCCAGCTGTTCTCCGCCAACGTTGTCATAGAACAGGTCAATCCCGTCAGTGGCTGCTCCGTGCAGCAGGTCCAGGGCCACGCCGTCGTGGTGGTTGAAGGCTGCGTCAGCGCCCAATTCGCCCAGCAACCGCACCTTCTCGGCCGACCCCGCGCTGCCAATCACGGTGGCGCCGACGGCCTTGGCGAACTGCACGGCACAGCTGCCCACACCACCGGCCGCCCCGGAAACGTAGACGGTGTCTTCCGCCCGCACCCCGCCAAACCGCATCAGGCCGGTGTACGCGGTGAAGCCGACATGTCCAAGAACTGTCAGGTGGGCCTCCAGCGGGACGTCCGCTTCCAAGGTGGAGATGCGGCGCAGCTCTTCGGCAGCGGCTACTTCGATACTGCGCCACGGCGATTTTCGGACGGCAAGGTCGCCCTGACGGAACAGATCGCTGCGGGAGTCAAGAACCTCCACGACGCCGTCACTCGCCGGCACGCCGCCGGGATGAATGCCCGGGCCGTAAGCCGTGTCCGGGCCGCCGATCCGGTTGGCCAGCCCGGCGTTCAGGCCCAGCCGACGCAAGCGCACCAACACCTGCCCGGGGCCAGGCTCCGGGACATCCGCCGTTTCTATTCTAAAATTCCGGGCTTCGACGGCGCCGTCCGGGTAGCTGGCCAGCTGCACTTCGTGAGAATCCATGGTGCCAGCGTAGGCCTTCCGTGAATCCTTGGCTGCCGCTGCCGCTGCAGTCAGCAGGTGAGGTGTTCACGGCGTCGTGCGCCGGGAATCGGACGGCACGTCGGAGGGACGCCGTCGTCGTTGATCCAGAGCGAGGAACGGGAAGAGCAGTACCGACAGCATCCCCGCACCGATCAGTGCGGTCGCAATTCCCGAGGGGAGGAGTCCGCTGCTTCTGCCGATCGCGGTCACGGCAACGATGATGGGCAGCCCCGTCGAACTGAATAAGACGGTTGCCCGCCGATCCGCCCAGGTAGCGCCAACGGGTGCTGCGAGGAGGTTTGGCAGGCCGCGCACAATCAGGAACAGGACGAGGAATATGGGCACAAGGGCAAGAACAAACGGATCGGCCAGGAGCGCGGCGAGGTCAAACGAGACGCCGGTATTGATGAAAAATACCGGGACCAGGAACCCGAAGGCGACAGCCTCCAGCTTGATCTCGACAATCTCCGCATCGTGCCGGGCGGCGCCTGCCATCAGAACGCGCCAGAGAATACCTGCCGCAGACGCCCCCAAGAGCATGTCCAGACCAAATATGAGGCTCAGGGCGACCAGGATGGCGATGATGAGGAGAACGAGGCGGACGGCGAACTGGCCACTGGCGTGCAGGGTCGCCGTCATGAGCCCGTGGACGCTTTGATGCTTTCCTCGCCCAGTCAGCCAGATGGAAAGTCCAATGATGAGGACAAATACCACCAGGAGGATGGCGGATGATCCCAGGTTTCGTCCACTCAGAAAAAGGGAGATCGCCAGCAGCGGTCCAAATTCGCCGACCGTGCCGAT
>JBBSSN010000074.1:0-8435 GCA_038242035.1 Actinomycetales bacterium | reverse complement strand
CGCCGTCCGTCCCGCATTGGCCGCAGCGTCCGCATGCGGAACAGCCGCCGGCAACATGGCACGTGCGGCCTCGGTGGAAAGCTCGACGGCGGGAACGGCGGCAATCGGGATCACCTGCGGCGACGGCGTGACGCGCGCGCTGCGATACGTCCCACCTTCCTGCCATGAAATGGCGACGGCGCCGAAGATCGCTGGTGCCACGTTGTCCGGGTGCCCCTCCAGCTCGGAGGTCAGCTGAAAAATCCATTGCGCATCCTGCCGTGCCGATTCCGGGACCAGCGCGTTGGCCGCTGTCACTGCAGCCACAATTGCCGAGGCGGATGAGCCCAGCCCCCGCCCGTGCGGAAGGACATTGCTGGCCGTTATTTTCAGCCCGGACCGGCGGTACCCCAGCCGGCTAAACGCCGCGTCCATCGCGCGGACCGCCAGATGTGAGGCATCGCGGGGCAGGTCTTTGGCACCCTCACCGCGCAGCTCGAAGCGCAACTCTTGTCCGCCGCCATCGTCGGGACCGCCGTCGAACGTTTCCACCGTCAGCGAGTCGTACAGCGAGACCGCCATGCCAAGGCTGTCGAAGCCCGGACCAAGGTTGGCCGTGGTGGCGGGTACCCGGACGGTGACCCGCTGGCCGGCTCCGATGCTCCGGCCAACGGATCCGGCAGTGCCGCCGGCCACCGCGTTAGGGAGCGCCATTTTCGACGCAGGCCCCTGCCGCGTCCTCCAGACCAAGCGCGGCGGCAACGGTGACGACGTCGAACGCCACGCGCTGCGGCTCCACCGAACTGCCGTCGGCGTTCTTTAAGGCCCAGTCGGGATCCTTGAGCCCATGACCGGTCACTGTAATGACAATGATCTTCCCGGACGGCACTTCGCCGGCCTCGTGCTTCTTCAGGATGCCGGCGACTCCGGCGGCCGAAGCCGGCTCGACGAAAACTCCCTCTTTTGCCGAAAGCCAGCGGTGCGCATACAGGATCTGTTCATCGGTGACGGAGTCAATCAGGCCGCCGGACTCATCCCGGGCCGCAATAGCCAGGTCCCAGGACGCAGGATTGCCGATCCGGATGGCCGTAGCTATGGTGTCGGGTTCGGTAATTGGGTGACCGGCAACGAACGGAGCCGCTCCCGCCGCCTGGAAGCCCCACATGATCGGGGTCTTCGTCGAAACGGCCGGCAGCGATCCGGCTGTGGCCGATTCGTAGGGCGCACAGTACTCCTTATAGCCCTTCCAATAGGCGCTGATATTGCCCGCGTTGCCCACCGGAAGCACGTGAATGTCGGGGGCATCGCCCAGACTGTCCACGACCTCGAAGGCACCGGTTTTTTGGCCCTCGATCCGGGCCGGATTAACCGAGTTGACGAGGAAGACCGGGTAGGAATCCGCCAGCTTGCGTGCCACATCCAGGCAGTTGTCGAAGTTGCCGTCGACCTGCAGCAAGGTGGCGCCATGGGCCACCGCCTGGCTGAGTTTACCCATCGAAATTTTCCCGGCCGGCACCAGCACGGCGCAGGTCAGCCCGGCCGCGGTCGCATAGGCCGCGGCCGAGGCCGAGGTGTTGCCGGTGGAGGCGCAGACCACGGCCTTGGCCCCGGCCGCTACGGCCGCCGTCATGGCCATGGTCATCCCGCGGTCCTTGAAGCTGCCGGTCGGGTTCATCCCCTCGACCTTGAGGAAAACCTCGGAGCCGGTGAGCGCGGACAGCGCCTGCGCGTGCACCAACGGGGTGCCGCCCTCCCCCAGCGTGATCACCCGGGTTGTCTCGGTTACCGGCAAACGTGCTGCATATTCGCGGACTACACCGCGCCACTGATGAGCCATTAGACTCCCTCCACCCTTAGGACACTTGTTACGGAATTGATGATATCCAGCGCGCTGATCGCCTGGACTGTGGCCGCTAGCGCGGCTTCGGACGCACGATGAGTGACGATTCGCAGTTCCGCAGAACGTGCCGTTACGCCGGATTCTTTGCCCGCTGCCGTTCTGGAAGTGGACGCCGGAAGATCCCGGTGGATGGTCTGCTTCATCGTTTCAATGGACACCTGGTGTTCCGCGAAGAGCTGCGCGATCCTGGCCAGCACCCCCGGCTGATCCGCAACGTCCAGGCCGATGCAGTAGCTGGTCTGCACCGCGTCGATCCCGAGCGCCGGAACGTGACCGGTGGTGGTTTCGGTGCGTCCCGGGCCGCCGAGGACCAACCGCCGCGCGGCAGAGACGACATCGCCCAGGACGGCCGAGGCTGTCGGGGTACCGCCGGCACCTTGGCCGTAGAACATCAGCTCTCCGGCGGATTCGGCCTCGATGAACACCGCGTTGAAGGCGCCGTGCACGGCGGCGAGCGGATGCTCCCGGGGCAGCAGCGTCGGGTGCACCCGGACGCTCACACCTTCCGTGCCGCCGTCGGACTGTACGGTGCCAGCCGAGGGTACGGGGTCAGCCGACGGTACAGTGCCGGCCGAGGGTACAGTGCCGGCCGAGGGTACGGTGCCGGCCGAGGGTAGGGGGTCAGCCGACGGTACAGTGCCGGCCGAGGGTACAGTGCCGGCCGGAACGGATAGCTTCTCCGCGATGGCCAGCAATTTGATGACAAAACCGGCGTCTCTGGCGGCGGAAATATCCGCAGCGGTGACCGATGTGATTCCCTCGCAGTGCACATTTTCCAGGGCAAAGCGGGTGTGGAAGGACAGCGAGGCAAGGATCGCCGCCTTGGCCGCCGCATCGTGGCCCTCGACGTCCGCCGTCGGATCTGCCTCGGCGTATCCGAGCCGCTGCGCTTCCTTCAGCGCGTCGTCAAACTGCGCGCCGGTGGAATCCATCTGATCGAGGATGAAGTTGGTCGTGCCGTTGACGATGCCCAGCACCCTGGTGATCTTATCCCCCGCCAGGCTGTCGCGGATGGGGCGCAGGATCGGTATGGCGCCGGCCACCGCGGCCTCGTAGGAAAGCTGCACACCGGCGGCGTCGGCCTTCTCGTACAGCGTGGGCCCATCCGCCGCCAGCAATGCCTTGTTTCCCGTCACAACGCTGGCCCCGTGCTCAATGGCGCTCAGAATCAGAGTCCGCGCGGGCTCAATTCCGCCGAGCAGCTCGATCACAATATCGGCATCCGTCACCAGCGCGGAAGCATCCGTGGTGAACAGCTCCCGCGGCAGTTCGGCGTCGCGGGAGGCGTCAATGCTGCGGACAGCGATGCCGGAAAGCTCCAGGCGTGCGCCGGTGCGGGCGGCCAGGGCGTCGGCGTCCCGGAGCAGAATGCGCGCCACCTGGGACCCCACGTTGCCGCAGCCAAGCAGCGCAACCCTGAGCGTCTTGACGCGGGGCGTCTGATCCGCCGATCCGGTTGGCGCCGTTGCCGGCTTCGGTGGCGTAGTTGGTTGTTGCGTTGATGGTTCCGTCCCCGCGCCGGAGTGCAGGGAGGTATCGAGCTGCGTCAAGTTATTCGGCCCCTAAATCGCGTGCCAGTAGATCGTCTTCTGTTTCCCCGCGCACTATCAGCCGTGCGGAACCGTTCCGAACGGCCACCACCGGCGGCCGGGGAACGTAATTGTAATTACTGGCCAATGCCCAGCAATAGGCGCCCGTTCCGGGAACTGCGAGCAGATCCCCGGCTGCGACGTCATCGGGCAGATATACATCTCTAACAACAATGTCACCGCTCTCGCAATGTTTGCCCACCACGCGGGACAGCACGGGCACCGCCGTCGAGCTGCGGCCGGCCAGGACCGCCGAATAATCCGCGTCGTAGAGCACCGGACGGGCGTTGTCACTCATGCCGCCGTCCACCGACACATAGCGCCGCGGCCGCGTAACCTGCACAGTGTCCGGTGGGGCGGCGTCTTGCGGGCCGCCGTCTTGTGATCCGGCGTCTTGTGGTCCGGCTGCAGGCAGCTCCACTCTGACGGTTTTAAGCGTGCCCGTCTGATACAGGGTGAAAGTGGTGCTGCCGACAATGGCGCGGCCGGGCTCGATCGAGATCCGCGGCGCCGTAATGCCCAGCGCCGCGCAGGTGGAACGGACGACGGCGGCCATCGCCTGCGCAATCTGCGCGGCCGGGCGCGGGGTATCCGCAGCCGTGTAGGCAATGCCGTAGCCACCCCCCAGGTCCAGCTCCGGCAGTACGAGGGAATATTTGCTCCGCATCTGTGCCAGGAATGTCAGCAGCCGCTGGGCGGCCAGCTCGAAGCCTTCCGGCTCGAAAATCTGCGACCCAATGTGGCAGTGCAGTCCGAGCAGTTCGATTCCCGGGTCCGCCGCAGCCATCGCCACCGCCCGCTCCGCCGCGCTCACCCTGCCCGAATCGCAGGCGACCGCGTTGGGGCCGCTTCCGGGATTCGGGCCCATGGCGGCCACCTCAGATTCCAGGGAATCGGCCGCCATGGAGAGACCGAACTTCTGGTCCTCATGGGCGGTCGCGATGAATTCGTGCGTGTGGGCGTGCACTCCGGGGGTCAGCCGCAGCAAGACTTTGGCTATTTCGCCGCGCTGGCGCGCAATGCTGCCCACCCGCTCCAGTTCGGCGAGGCTGTCCACCACAATCCGCCCAAGATGCATCTGAAGCGCGCGGTTGATCTCGGCGTCGGACTTATTGTTTCCGTGCAGACCCAGCTTGGCTCCGGTCAGCCCGGCCCGCGCGGCCACGGCCAACTCTCCGCCGGAGCAAGTGTCCAGGCGCAGGCCCTCACTATCGACCCAGCGTGCGATTTCAATGCTGAGGAACGCCTTGCCCGCATAATAGACGTCCACGCCGCCGCAGATATCCGCGAAGGCAGCATCGAATGAGTCCTTGAAATCCCGGGCACGGAGCCGGAAATCCGCCTCAGAGATAACAAAAAGGGGCGTGCCGAATTCCTTGTACAGGTCCGCCGCCGTGACCCCGGCTACGGTGAGCTGGCCGGCCGGGCCCCGGACGACGTCGTGCGCCCACAACGATCGCGTGAGCTCGTTGACATCCGTCGGGTACGGCAACCATCCCGGAGCCAGCTCCGATGCACCCACAACCGAGGCACCCACAGCGGCGGAAGCCGCGGCCCCCGCAGTTGCGGCTGCCGTGAGGCCCGCACCGGCGGCGGGATTCACAGCGGGCGTTGCGGATTTCCCGTCAACCATCGCCGGTTACATCCTCTCCGGTGCGGAGACACCCAACAGGCCCAGCCCGTTGGCCAGCACTTGCCCGGTGGCGTCATTGAGCCACAGCCGGGTGCGGTTAACGTCCGTGATTTCCGCATCCCCCACAGGGGTCACGCGGCAGGAGTCGTACCAGCGGTGATACGAACCGGAAATGACCTCCAGATGACGTGCCACCCGGTGCGGCTCACGGAAGCGCGCCGCATCGGCAACCACCGACGGATACGCGCCCAGTTGCGCCAGCAGCTCGGATTCGCTCGCGTGGTTCAGCGCGCCGGCGTCGAATACCGTCCGCTGCACTCCTGCCGCTGCGGCGTTCCGGGACACGGCGCTGGTACGGGCGTGCGCATACTGCACGTAGAACACCGGGTTTTCGTTCGTGTTTTTTTGCAGCACCTCGGGCTCCAGCGACATCGGCGAACTGGCCGGCGACCGGCCCAGCGAGTAACGCAAGGCGTCGGCGCCCAGCCAGTTCAGCAGATCCCGCAGTTCCACAATGTTGCCGGCCCGCTTGGACAGCCGCGCACCGTTGACGGAAACCATCTGGCCGATCAGCACCTCAATGTTCACGTCCGGATCGTCGCCGGCACACGCGGCGATGGCCCTAAGCCGGCCGATGTAGCCGTGGTGATCCGCGCCCAGCAGGTAAATCTTTTCGGTGAAACCACGGTCCTTCTTCGACAGGTAATAGGCGGCATCGGCGGCGAAATACGTTGGCTCGCCGTTGGCCCTGATCAGCACCCGGTCCTTGTCATCGCCGAAATCCGTGGTCCGCAGCCAGACCGCACCATCCTGGTCAAAAACATGGCCCTGAGCACGCAGCCTCTCCACGGCGGTCTCAATCGCGCCGTTGTGCAGGTCCTGCTCGGTGAAGTAAACGTCAAATTGCACGCCGAAGTCCGCCAGCGTTTCCCTGATGTCGGTCATTTGTGCCTGGTAGGCAGCCGCACGCACCACCGGTAGCGCCGCCGCATCCGTCAGCTCACGGATGTCCGGGTGATCGGCCAGCACCGTCGCGGCCAGGTCATCAATATAGCGCCCCGGATATCCACCCTCCGGCGTTGGCTTCCCCTGAATCGACGCCAGCACGGACGCGCCAAAGTTGTTCATCTGTGAGCCTGCATCATTGATGTAGTACTCCTTGGTCACCTGCGCGCCGCTGGCGGCCAGGACGCGGGCGATGGAATCGCCGACGGCGGCCCACCGGGTATGTGCCAGGTGCAGCGGACCGGTGGGGTTGGCGGAGACAAATTCCATATTGATCACATGGCCGACGAGCGCATCATTGACTCCGTAGTCCCTCCCGGCCTCCACAATGTGCTTCGCCAGGGCGCCGGCCGCGGCGGCTTCCACCGTAATGTTCAAGAACCCGGGACCGGCAATATCCACCTTGGCCACGCCGGAGATCTCCGCCAGCCGCGTGCTCAGGATCTCTGCGACCTTCCGCGGCGGAACACCGGCAGGCTTGGCCAGTTGCAGCGCAATGCTGGTCGCCCAGTCCCCGTGTTCACGGCTCTTCGGACGCTCCACCCGCACCTGATCGGGCACGGCACCGGCGGGAACGGCAAGGTCCCCGGCGTCGATGGCGGCATTGAGGCAAGCGGTAATGGCGGCAGAAAGTTCGTCAGGAGTCACCAGCCAATCATAAGGTGGGCCGTACTGGCGCCCCCAATCGACCGATCAGAGTCTCCCCGCATGGGAGAACCTCATCGTCAGTTCCGGGGGCTGCCCCCGGTGTTGGACCGGACGGCACCAGGAGGTTGGCGCTCCATGGTTTGTGCCGCCGAGTCTTATCCTGGCTCGTCACGTTCCTTGGACTGCTGATCCTCAGATTCGAGTTCGTCCCGGACCCGTTTCAGCCCTCGGCGCCGTCCCATAGACAGAAACGCGGCGGACACCGCGAGGATGACTATGAGGCCCGCGATGATCCACACGATCTGGGCAGGTGCCATGAATACGTCCCTTTCGTCTGCAGTCCCGCCGGCCGGCTTCCCCCGGCTTCCCCCGGCTTCCCCGCAGGTTCAGGGAGCACAGGACGGACCCTGCATTGCTCTAACTGACTCTTACTCGCGGTGGGGGTTCTATTGCGAGGATGGTGACGTCCACCCTGGCCACGGTCAGACCGGAGTGGCTGATGTTCTCGCGGACGCGTTGCTGCACTGTTTCGGCAACGTTGAGGGCGGTGTAGGCGATGTCGGTGGCTATATCGAGATGGACGAGGGCAACATTGTCGTTGATGCTGACGCGAACGCCGTCGTCCCGGTAGGTGCCGTCCTGGCTGGCGGAATTGTAGAAGCGCTGCAGTGCGGCAGGACCGAGCCGGGCCAGGAATCCCTGGACGGTCGGTTCGAGTCTGAGGACTCCGGGGGTCTCCAGCGCTGTGCGTGCGGCAAGGGAGGCGATCAGCTGGCTCGTGATGACCTGGCTTTGGAGCGGATTTTCAGACATTGTAGAGGTCCTCCACTGTGATGTTGACGGTCCCGGCGCTGATGCCGACACAGGCCGGAACGGCCGTGATGATCCGTTGCCGCAGCGACTCGACGGTCCGGGGGATATCGATGTCCGGGGCGACTGCAACCCGAAGATTAATGACGATGTAAGATCCGACGGCGCCAGGACTACCGGAAGGGCGATCGTCGGCGGAGTTGTCGGAAGTGGCAGAGGATATTTCGATATGGCATCGTCGTGCATGGATACCGTAAACCGCCGCAGCTGCCAACCGGAAGACGGAGCTCAGAGCCTGCTCACTGATTTCCGTTGTACCGTTGCCATCGCCGGCCAGGAGAATTCTCCTGCTGCGGCGGATCTCTGCCCGCGCGACATCCATGATGGCGGTTTTGACACCGCTGCGCGGCGTCAGTGCCGTATCGTGAAGGTCGCTTTCGCGCAGTGATTGGGTTGCCTCACTGAGCCTCTTCAGCCGTGCCCTGGCCGCTTGGCATTGTCCGCACGTTTGTTCGTGCGCGTTGGGTGGCTGGTCAATGGTGGCCCAGATCCGGTCGATGCTTCGTCCGCAGCCCAAGCGTGGTTCGTCTTCTAGCGCCATTCGCTCATCCCTTCCGCTATCTGGTGCCGTGCCCGGGCAAGGCGTCCGCGCACTGCCGCTGCGCTTATCTTCAGTGTTACACCGATTTCGGCATAGCTGCGTCCATGCATTTCCCGCAGCAGCCAACAGGCACGCTGTTCCGGCGCGAGGGTGCGGAGGACGGCAGTGAGACTGTCGTCGCGGGCGGTCCTTTCGGCCGCGTAGGCGGGGTCAGAAAGCTGGTCCGATCCAGCGCCGTCCGCACTGATGGAGAAAATGTCTTCGGGGTCT
>JBBSSN010000073.1:0-8584 GCA_038242035.1 Actinomycetales bacterium | reverse complement strand
TCCTTGGCACCGGCGGCTGTCCGCCGCGCTACGACGGCGATGCCCCAGGCCGTGGCCGCCCGGGCCAGGGCCGCGGCGGTGCCCAGCAGCAACGCCGCTGTGAGGCTCTCGGGAGCAGAGATCAGGGCGGCTATTCCGCTCACCACTGCTTGTGCCAGCACCACCCATGTCAGTGCCTTCAGCGCGCTCAGCAGACCCAGCAGATACAGGGTCCGCTGCGAACCGGCGGGCAATGGCGGGCGCTTTGGCACAACCAATTTAGGCCCTTCCGACGGCGGGCAGTACATCATGCGTGGGCGGCAGATGGGACGAGCTCACCCGTTGGCGGAAGACCCAGTAGGTCCACCCTTGATAAGCCAGCACCAGAGGTATGCCCACACAGGCGACGATGCTCATCAGCCCCAAGGTGTAGGGCGAGGAGGAAGCGTTGCTGACGGTCAGGTCCCAGTCGTGATTCAGGGTGGACGGCAGGACCACCGGGAAAACGGAGCCAAACAGGGCCGCGCTGCCGGTCAAGAGGAAGGCCCCCAGCCCCAGGAAGCTCCAGCCTTCCCTGCCCTTGCGCGCCATCCGCCACGCGGACACGGCGGCCGCCGCGGCGGCGGCAACAAGCAACCAACTGAGCAGATGCCCATGCCGGTAGGTCACCAGCACCACACAGACCACCAGCGGCAGCAACCCCACCGGCAGCCACCGGGTGACCAGGCGTCGGGTGCGGTCCCGGATGTCGCCGTCGGTCTTCAGCGTCAGGAACGCGGCGGCGTGCACCAAAGAGAAGCCGACGACGGCGAAGCCACCGAGCACGGCATACCAGCTGAACCAGGCGAAAGGCCCTCCCACCCGGTCTCCGTTGGCGTTCAGCGGCAGGCCGGTGGTGGTCAGCGCGAGTGCGGCGCCGATGCCGAAGGCGGACACGAAGGACCCGAGGGCGATGGCCCAGTCCCAGCGGTTGCGCCACTGCTCTGTATCGACTTTGCCCCGATATTCAAAGGCCACCGCGCGGAAAATCAGTCCGAGGAGCACAAAAACCAGCGGTATATACAGGGCGGAAAAGAGCGAGGCATACCAGAGCGGGAACGCGGCAAACATGGCCCCTCCGGCGGTGATCAGCCAGACTTCGTTTCCGTCCCAGACCGGTCCCACGGTATTGAGCAGGACGCGTCGCTCGGTATTATTCCGGGCGAAGAGCTTCATCAGCATCCCCACGCCCAGATCGAATCCCTCCAGAAAGAGGTAGCCGGTCCAGAGCACGGCAATCAGCACAAACCAGATAGTCGGCAGTGTCTCCATAACGGTGTCCTTTTTGTGTGGAAATTCGGATGCTGGCGGTTCGGATGCTGGCGGTCAGCACGCTTGCAGTCAGGAAGCAGAGCGGTCAGGAAGCAGAGCGGTCAGTAGGCAAAGGCAAGGACGTCGTCGGTGTCCCCGGCGCCCCCGCCGGACGCGCCGCGGTCGTTGTCGCCGTCGTCGCCCTTCTTACCTTGTGCTCCGTGCGCGAGTTCAGGCATCGCGGCGGCCACGCCGCCGCGGACATAGCGGAACAGCAGCTTGACCTCCACCACCAGCAGCACCGCGTACACCGACCCCAACGCCACCAGCGAGAAGATCAGCTCACCCGCGGAAACTCCCGGCGAGACGGCGGCAGCGGTGAACATGAACACCTGGTCGATCCCGGTGAACTGAGGATTTGGTGCCACCACGAACGGCTGCCGGCCCATTTCGGTAAAGATCCAACCGGCCGCGTTGGCTCCGAACGGAGCGAGAATGCCGAAGACCGCCAGGCGCATCAGCCATTTCGACTCCGGCACGGTGCCCTTGCGCACCAAGACCAAGGCCACCAGCGCGGCCAGGGCGGCCAGGCCGCCGAAGCCGATCATCATCCGGAACCCCCAATACGTCACGGCCATCACCGGCACGTACTGGATCTCCTGGCCGGCCCGGTCGCCGTAGATGGGGTTATCCGACAGAGTTTTGCCGTATTTCGCCTGATATTCCGGCACCAGCGTGTTGACGCCCTTGATGTCCGTGCTGAAGTCGTTGTGCGCCAGGAAGGACAGGATTCCCGGAACCTCGATGACGGCGGTGACGTCGCTGCAGTTCTTGCTGCCCGGATCCCCGATCGAGAGGACAGAAAAACTGGTCCCGTCGTGGCAGGCGGCTTCCGCTGCCGCCATTTTCATGGGCTGCTGTTCAAACATCAGTTTGCCCTGCATATCCCCGGTGATGGCGGTGCCGGCGAACGCAATCATGGCGACGACGGCGCCGATCCGCAGCGATCGCAGCCAGACGGCGTGGTCGGTCTTGTCCCGGCCGGGAATTGTCGCGGACTCCCCCACGAGCACCCGTCCCTGACCATCCACGGTGTCGATTCCATCGCGGCGGCGGCGCCAGAGGTGGTACCAGGAGATCCCCAGCAGGAAACCTCCCGCCACGGCGACGGCGCCGGTGAGCGTATGCGGGAACGCAACCAGCGCCGTGTTATTGGTGAATACCGCCCAGGCATCCACCATCTTCGGGCGTCCATCGACCATTTTCACGCCGACGGGGTGCTGCATCCAGGAATTCGCGACGAGGATGAAATAGGCGGAGACCACCGAACCCAACACCGCGGTCCACAGACACGCAAGGTGAATGCGGGCCGGAAGCTTTTTCCAGCCGAAGATCCACAGGCCCAGGAAGGTGGACTCAATGAAGAACGCCAGCAGCGATTCCATCGCCAGCGGGGCGCCGAATACGTCGCCGACGAAGCGGCTGTATTCGCTCCAGGCCATGCCGAACTGGAACTCCTGCACCAGTCCGGTGGCGACGCCCATGATGAAGTTGATCAGGAAGAGTTTGCCCCAGAATTTCGTCATTCTCAGGTACTCTTCCTTGCCCGTGCGGTGCCACAACGTCTGCAGCAGCGCCACCAGCAGGCCCAGACCGATGGTCAGCGGAACCATCAGGAAATGGTAGACGGTCGTGATGCCAAACTGCCACCGTGCGATGTCCAGCGCTTCCATCGTTTACACCTTCAGGTCCGGGTACATGAGATTTCTACACTACGTAGAAAACTCGATTTCTACCAACTGTAGAAATTTTCGTCCGGACCCTGTAGATTTGTACCAAGACAACTGCATCCCACGACTTTGAAGGATCATGAATGGCCACTTTGGGGGAGCTCGAACGAGCCGTTATGGATCTACTGTGGGAACACCCGGAAGCAATCACGGCCAACGCCCTGCGGGACCTGCTCACGCAACGCCCACCCGCCATTGCCGGCGGAACCGACACAAAGGAACTGGCCGTCACCACGGTCCTGACTGTGCTGTCCCGTCTGGAGAAGAAGGGGCTGGTGGAACGTGAGCGAAGCATCCGCCCGCACCGCTACCGCTCCGTCACCAGCCGCGCCGAGCACACCGCCGAGCTGATGCTCGAGGTGCTCGGTTCCGCTCCGGACCGAGAGGCCGTGCTGGCCCGCTTCATCGGCACCGTCACCGACGGTGAGGCCACCACACTGCGCAAACTCCTCGGCCGGGGTTAAGCCACCGGCCGCCGTCGAGCGCTCTGATCCATGTTCTGGACCTCGTGGTTCCTCGCCGTCCTCGCCGTCATCCTCGCGTGGCCGGTTCCGCTGGTACTGGCGCGCGCCCGATGGACCGCCCGCTCCCCGTTCACCGCCATGGTCCTCTGGCAGGCGATAGCTCTGGCCGGTGGACTGTCCATGATCGGTGCCATGCTGGTTTTCGGCTTAGTACCGCTCGGCGGGAACCTCATCGCCGGGCTGAAAAGCCTGCTGGGCATTATGCTGGGGAGGACCTCGGGTGCGCAGCTGGAGTTCTGGCACGCCTTCGCACTCAGCGCTGCAGCGCTCCTTTTTGCCCACCTCGTGTTCACCCTGCTGCTCACGTATGCACGGATTCGCAAACAGCGCCGCCGGCACCGGGAATTGCTGGATCTGCTCAGCTCTCCAGCCACCGGAAGGCCGGGAACTGTGGTCATCAACCATGAGGTGCCGGTAGCGTACTGCCTGCCCGGCGGCTCCCGTTCCATCACCGTCCTGTCCGACGGGTTGATGAATCTGCTGGAGCCGGACGAATTGCGGGCGGTCCTGATTCATGAAAACGCGCACCTGACCCAACACCACCACCTGCTGCTCTGGGCCTTTGCCGGCTGGCGATCGGCCCTACCATGGCTGCCCACGTCCCGGTTGGCTCAACGCTCCGTCAACGCCCTGATTGAGATGTTGGCCGACGACGTGGCGCTGCACTCGGTGGACCGCGCTACCTTGGTCAAGGCGATCGCCTTAGTGGCCAGCGGTCCGGCCAGGCTCCCGGCGAGCGAACTGGTCGACGGCGGCGGGGACCGCATCGATACGCCGGAGACGACGTCGGCACGGCTGGGCCGGCTGCTCAACCCGGCCCCCGCTTTGCCGGGCACGGTGCAGACTCTGGTGCTGGCCGGCTCGGTACTGCTCTTGGCAGTGCCCACGGCCCTGCTGACGGTACCGGGGCTGCTGGGCTAGCAGTACCAATGCGGGTCTGGGCTAGATTGGTGGGATGGGAAATTCCGTCGTTTGGCTCCGGGACGATCTTAGATTGGCCGACAATCCGGCCTTGACCGCAGCTGCCCACCGCGGCGGCAGGATTGCGGTTCTCTACGTTCTCGACGAAGAATCCGAGGGGATTCGTCCCTTGGGCAGCGCGGCGAAATGGTGGCTCCATCATTCCCTGGAGTCTCTCGCGACACAGCTGGCAGCTATCGGAGGCACGCTGATCCTGCGGCGTGGCTGTGCCAGGAAGGCCGTCCTGGAGGTCGCTGCTGCTGCGGAAGCGGACGCCGTTTTCTGGAACCGGCGCTATGGATTGGCGGAGCGGCGGGTCGACGCCGCTTTGAAGGAGGAGCTGGCTGATAAGAACATCGATGCAGCGAGCTTTCAGGCCAATCTGCTCTTCGAACCGTGGACTATCAGGACGGGCGCCGGCCGGCCCTATAAGGTTTTCACCCCGTTTTGGCGCGCCTGCAGCGACGCGGGGGAACCACGCGGGCCGCTGTCCGCCCCGGAACAGATTCACGGCCCCAACGTTGCCTCGGAGTCGCTGGCCGGCTGGAAGCTCCTCCCCACTACCCCGGACTGGTCCCCGGGACTCGGCTCCGAATGGACGCCCGGGGAGAGCGGTGCCCACAACCGGTTGGCGGAATTCTTCGATCGGCAGGCCCGGGATTATGCCACGGATAGGGATTTTCCCGCCATTGAGGCCACGAGCCGGCTGTCACCGCATCTTCGCTTCGGAGAAATCAGCCCGTTCCAGATCCGGCACGCACTGCGCGGACTTCCTGCCGCTGCCGACGAAGACTTACGGGTCTTCCGCAGTGAACTCGGCTGGCGCGAATTCTGCTGGCATCTGCTCTATTTCAATCCGGATCTGGCCACTACCAACTACCGGCCGGAGTTTGACCGTTTTGCCTGGAATTCCTCTGCAGCCCCGGACACTTCCGCAGAGCTGACAGCGTGGCGCGGCGGCCGCACCGGTTATCCGCTCGTTGATGCCGGAATGCGCCAACTCTGGCAGACCGGATGGATGCACAACCGGATCCGGATGGTCACCGCTTCATTTCTGGTGAAGAATCTCCTGCTCGATTGGCGGATCGGTGAACAATGGTTTTGGGACACGCTGGTCGATGCGGATGCAGCGAACAACCCAGCGAACTGGCAGTGGATTGCCGGTTCCGGAGCTGATGCTTCTCCCTACTTCCGCGTCTTCAATCCCGTGACGCAGAGCCGCAAGTTCGATCCCGATGGGCTCTACCTCCGTCGCTATGTGCCGGAGCTCACCTCCCTTGGAGCACGGTCAATTCACGAACCATGGAAGACCCCGGGCGACGCCCAGTCCTATCCGGCTCCGCTGGTGGAACTCAGCCCCTCCCGGCAGCGTGCCTTGGATGCTTATGCCGCACTGAAGGACGGCCAGTAGGCGCTGATCGGGGGCGTTAGCAGCCGGTCGGGGTCGTTAGCCGCCTATTGATCGGGCCTCAGGCGTCGATCTGCTCCCGGTCAAGGGACGCGCTGCCGGCGATAATGAAGTCCTTACGGGGTGCAACATCGGCACCCATGAGGAGTTCGAAGGTCTTCTCCGCCATTTCCGCATTTTCGGCGGTGACCCTGCGTAACGTCCGGTGCCGCGGATCCATCGTGGTCTCCGCCAGCTGACCGGCGTCCATCTCCCCCAGGCCCTTGTAACGCTGAATCGGCTCCTTGTACCGTTTCCCGGACTTTTCCAGCGAGGCCAGCAGCGTGTGCAGCTCCTGCTCCGAATAGGTGTAAATCATCTCGTTCGCCTTGGCCCCGTGGTTGATTACTTCCACCCGGTGCAGTGGCGGAACGGCCGCGAACACCCGTCCGGCATCGATCATCGGCCGCATGTACCGGAAAAACAACGTCAGCAGCAGCGTGCGGATATGCGCGCCGTCGACGTCGGCATCGGTCATCAGGATCACTTTGCCGTAACGCGCAGCTTCCGGCACAAAGCTGCGTCCGGATCCGGCGCCGACGACCTGAATCAGGGCCGCGCACTCGGCGTTGGAGAGCATGTCCCCGACCGAGGCCTTCTGCACGTTGAGGATCTTCCCGCGGATCGGGAGCAGCGCCTGGAAATCCGACGAGCGGGCCAGCTTAGCCGTTCCCAGTGCACTGTCACCCTCGACGATGAACAGCTCACTGCGTGCCGTGTCGTCCGTACGGCAGTCCGCGAGTTTGGCCGGAAGCGAGGACGTCTCCAGCGCATTTTTTCGCCGCTGCGTTTCCTTGTGCACACGGGCCGAGATCCGGGATTTCATCTCGGAAACCACTTTTTCCAGCAGCTGGGCGGACTGTGCCTTCTCGTTGCGCTGCGATGAGTTAAGCTTGGCGGTCAGCTCCCGCTCCACCACCTTGGCCACGATAGTCCGCGCCGCAGGAGTGCCCAGAATTTCCTTGGTCTGACCCTCAAACTGCGGCTCTGCCAGACGCACCGTCAACACCGCTGTCAGACCGGCCTGTACGTCGTCCTTCTCGATCTTGTCGTTGCCGGCTTTGAGCTTGCGGGCATTGGCCTCGATGACCTTGCGGAACGTTTTGAGCAGGGCCTGTTCAAAACCTTCCTGATGCCGACCGCCCTTGGGTGTGGAAATGATATTGACGTAGCTGCGCACCGCGGTATCGTAGCCGATCCCCCAGCGCAGCGCGATGTCCACTTCGCAGTCGCGTTCCACTTCGGTACTCTTCAAGTGTCCGTTCGCATCCAGGACAGGAACGGTTTCCTTGAAGGTGCTGGTGCCATGGATTCGCCAGATATCGGTTACGGCAGGGTCCACGGCGAGATAATCAACAAATTCGGACAGTCCGCCGTCGTGCTGGAAGACCTCTTCATGCACTTCCAATTCGCCGGGCGTTCCCGGCAGCCGCCGCTCATCACGGATGGAAATACGCAGCCCTGGTACCAGAAACGACGTCTGGCGGGCACGATCGGCGAGTTCCGAATAGGAAAACTTCGCGTCCGGCGTGAAAATCTGGCGGTCCGCCCAATACCGGATCCGGGTTCCCGTAACACCGCGCTTGGTGCTTCCGACAACATCCAGGCTGGAATTTTCTATGAAAGGCTCAAAGGGCGCGGTAGGGCTCACGCTGCGCCCGGCGTCCTTGAAGTGTCCGGGCTCACCACGGCGGAAGCACATCTGGTAGGTTTTTCCGCCACGGTCCACTTGCACATCCAGACGTGCCGAGAGGGCATTGACCACGCTGGCGCCGACACCGTGAAGTCCGCCGGAGGCGGTATAGGAACCGCCGCCGAATTTGCCGCCGGCGTGGAGCTTGGTCAATACCACTTCGACGCCGGTCAGACCGGTCTTGGGCTCCAGGTCAACAGGTATTCCGCGGCCGTCGTCATGGATTTCCACCGAATTGTCGGGGTGCAGGATCACCTTGATGCTCTGCCCATGACCAGCCAAAGCCTCGTCGACGGAGTTGTCGATGATTTCCCATAGACAGTGCATCAGTCCGCGGGAGTCGGTGGATCCGATGTACATCCCCGGCCTTTTCCGAACAGCTTCCAGCCCCTCCAACACAGAGAGGTGACGGGCGTTGTACTCGGAACTTGGTGGGGCCACGTTCGGCAGACTCCTTTAGGCGGTGCTGGTGTCAAGCGGTGCTGGTGCAGGGGTCCGCATGGGAAGCGGGCCACTGTCTAGGGTATCGCCCGCTCGGGCCGAGCCGGTGCAGGCGTGCCGGGCGGAGCCGGTGCAGGCGTGCCGGGCGGAGCCGGTGCAGGCGTGCCGGGCGGAGCCGGTGCAGGCGCACCGTGTGCGTGCGGGGTGCCGGGCGGAGCCGGTGCAGGCGCACCGTGCGCGTGCGGGGTGCAGGCCGCTCCGGGCCCGTGCACATCGGTATTCCGACGCCGATGGCCGTCGTACCCGGTCCCTCTCACCTGGTCACGGCTACGCGGTCAGCGAAAGTTAACCCAACCTGCCGCCCGACGGCTACGAATAGTGATTGGATAGATGTACAGATCTACTAAGGAGGCCATCATGACAACAGCTGTTGCCAGCCGCGAGTTGAACGCCCTGGACC
>JBBSSN010000072.1:0-8654 GCA_038242035.1 Actinomycetales bacterium | reverse complement strand
CGGTCTGCAATGCCGTTCAGCCATTGCCTGACCGCCGACGGGTGGTCAACCTCTACGAGGTACCCGTTTACCTACGCTAGTCCACTCATGCCTGTTATTCATCTTCCGGCACGCATTTCTTCGCTGACGTTTGTCCTCCCCAATCCGCGTCCGACCCACCGGTGGACCCCGTACCTCGATGCCGTAGGAAGCGCGGAGCCCTAAGACGCCGCGGCATGTTGACAGCGTATGTCGTGCGGTGGAAGGGTCGGCGCAGAGGTCATCCGCGGATCCAAGGGAGGAAACCATGTCGCGTTCACCCGTGGCACAACTGGCCAGCTCGCTGGCGGATATTTCGGAGCTGGTCGAGGGTATCCGGGACGACCAATGGGACTTACCCACCCCGTGCACGCAATGGTCCGTCCACGAGCTGGTGAGACATCTCATCACGGGCAATCACCTGTTTGCGCATGCCCTGGTCGGCGACTCGCCGTCCACCGCTCCGTTGGCCGCGGAAGTGCCGCCGGGTCAGCGGGCAGCCGCGCATCGGGACTCCGTCGCTGCCCTGCTCGCAGCGTTTGAATCCCCCGGCGTGCTGGAGCGGGTCATCGTGGTGCCCTTCGGATCGGTTCCAGGACTCATAGCGCTGCATCTGCGGATCGTTGAGGCTTTGGTACACGGATGGGATCTCGCTCATGCCGTCGGCCTGCCGGCGCGGTTCGACCAGGAACTTGCTGAGCAGGAATTAGCGTTCACCCGATTGAGGTTGGCTGATGTTCCGCCGGAGCGCAGCCCGTTTGGACCGCCGCGGCCGGTCGGGCAGGACGCTCCGGCACTGGACCGCCTCGCTGCCTGCCTGGGTCGGGACGTCATTGCCTCCGCAGCGGATGGCCGGTACCGGGGCTAGGTTCCGACACGGCTGGCCCAAAACGAAAGCTGACGTTCACCGTTAGGTGGGGACTGCCCGCGAGGCCGCCGACGCCGCGGGGATCAAACCTCCGGCGGCTGCGATGACCACTGCTCCGCATACGATGGCGCCGGCAGCCCGGAGCGCGCGGGCAGCTTCTGCAAGGGTGGCTCCCGTGGTCAGCACGTCGTCCACGACCACGACCGTGCGCCCGGCCACTTCAGGGCCGGGCATTATTCCTGACGCCGGCCGCCGGCCGGACGCCGTAGAGCTACTCCCCGGGGGACGATTCCCGCGGGGGTGCCCCGAACAGGGGTTCCACCGCACGTACATGGAATTACGCACATTTGCGCGTCGGGCCATTCGCCCCAAAGTCTTCTGGCTGCGTTGCCGCCATGGCAGCCGGGTTTTGAGTCTCAGCGCACGGCAGAGCATTATGCCCGGCGGCAAGGCCGAACGCCGGCGTAACGCCAGCAGCAATCGCCATAGCGGATCGTAGCCACGCTTACGGTAGCCCCTGCCGCTAGTCGGCACCGGAATGAGGAGTACTACCCCGTCCTGCAGCGGCCTGCGCAGCCCGCGGTGTGAGGGCCAGTGCAGCGGCCTGCGCAGCCGGCGGCGCGGTGAGGAGCCCGCCGCCAGCCCCAGCGCTGCGGACAGGGATCGACCAAGGGGTCCCGCCAGCGAAGGGGCCAGATCGGTACGCCCATGATTTTTGAAGGCCAGCAGTACCAGTGCCAGCTCATCGCGATAGCTGCCCGCGGCGACCACCGGCAACAGCACGGTACCGTCCACGTCCATCAGGGCCGGAGCGCCCTCTTCCGCACGGTACGGACGCTCAGTCGCAACCCGCAGCGCCCGGGCGCAATCCCGGCACAGGGAGCAGTCCTCCGCACCGCAGACCACGCACTCTGCCGGCAGTATCAGGGCCGCCACTTCACGCCAGGCGGATTCCAGCCATAGCCAGCACCGGACCCACCATTGCGTTGCCGTGCCTCGGTGCAGGGCCCGGGCTGCGGCCGGAGCGGTACCGGCGGGTTCGGTCAGGTTGTCCATCCACCCATGCTGGCCGGTCCGGACGCGGTTGTTAAGCCTGCCGTCCCAACAGGTGAACAACCAGGTCCCGGTTCGTACCTGTGCAGGGGAACAGCGGCGAGAAAACCAGAACCGTTTAACCGGCGAAGGACGCGTCCGTGACGTCCTTGGCCTGGACCACCCAGCCATTACCCAGGCGCGCGTAGATGTCCTTATCGGTCTGCGCATACAGGTCCAGCCAGCTATTGCCTGCGCTGAGCCACCGCATCCCCTCCAACGGCGCGAGCTGCTGCGGATCCGATTTCAGATCCAGAATCTCCACCACCACCGGACCGGTCGAGGACGGCCGCATAACGGCCATACTGGTCTCACTGATCCACACGCCCATGCCGGGATTCACCGATGACACCACGGTGATGGGAACCGTGAGGTCCTTGGGCACGTCTCCGGTTCGTAAAATACCGGCAATCTGCACCGAACTGACGCCGTTCAGGGCGGAAATGATCAGCGACCGGCTGCCGTCCCGCGAGACTCTGAAATCAGTTACCGTCCGTCCCACCAGCCATTGAACGGACAGAACGACGGCGGCCGGCGGCTGCCCTGGTTTGCTCACATCGGGGTGGAAGGCAATGACCTGGCCGCCGCCGTCGCCCGCGGCAGTCCAGATCCAGTCCTGCGGCGAAAACGACGGCGCCGTGAGATTAATCCCTGTGGCTCCGGGAACCTCGGCCTGTCCCGGCGCCACGCTGAACGCCTGGCTGTGGTCTGCATTGAGGAACGCATACAGCGGTTTGGTGTACGACTGTGCCGGGTGCGAGGGCCCGTGCCTGGCCATCGACGCGAGTCCGTCTATGGGCGATATCTGTCCATTATCGAAATGCACCAGTTCATTTTTGGCGATAGCAACCTGGGTGTGCGGCACTTGGTTATTGACTACTAATGCCGGCTGGCCGGATTCCTGCGGTCCGAGGTCAATTTCGCGGGTATCCGCCCGCAGCGTCACCGAAGTGACGGTATTGAGGTTGCGCTGCAGAGTCAGCAGCAGCTGCGCCTGCATCTGCTGCCGTGCCTTCACCGTGGCGTCCAGCAAGGGCTGTGCGGTCAAATCCAGCTGGGCCACCCCATTATTGATCGGCACCGAATCACGCACCAGCTTGATCCCGTCCGGAAAGGCGCTGGCCACGGCGCCCTTGAGGTATGGGGCGGGGCCGTTGAGCATCGCCCGGACAATGGACGTCGCCCGGGTAGTGGCTTTCCCGGCGAGCCAGCGAATGTCCGGCACGGCGTAGGCAAACGTCGGGTCATAGAAGTACAGCGTGTACGGGCTGTACAGCGTGGCAAAGTTCGCGGACTGCAGCATGATCCCGTCCGGGACGCTGCTGATTCGCCATTCACCGTCCTCCTTGACCAGGGAGAACTTGACGGTCTGCACCGCACCGGGATCCGACGGTGTGAGAATCCCGTTCGCATCGACCATCGATTGAAGGTCGAAGTCAATTTTGAAATCACTGCCGGCACTACTGTTGGGACCATTCCCCGGGTCAATGTCACTGCCGGTGCTGACGACCTTGAAGCTGTCCTTGTAGACCAGTGTGCGCGCATCGGCCTTCCACGTTCCGGCGATCGTGTGGTCCAGGTATTGCCTCGCCACCTGGAAATCGTCCGAGACACCGGTTCCGGCGGCGATGAAGCCCTCAATAATGCTCGTGGGACTGGCACCCTGTACCGGGGCGTTCTGCCGAAAATCAATATTGACCGGATTGTTGTGGCCGGCCACCAGATCGCTTTTGCCCACGACTCCGCTGCTGGGAATGACGGCGCAGCCGGCGCTGCACAGCAGTACCACGACGACGGCGGCCAGCAGGCGCAGCACCGCCGCTGCCGGTGCGCGACGGGCTTTCATCAGAGAACCACCCTTCCGGGAATCGGATCGGTCCCGGTGATCTTGGATTCGAACTCGACCGCGGGCACCGGCTCGCTCGTCAGGTGCAGGTTGCCCGATGCGTCGTCGTCACCGCCAGGCGGAAGGCCCACCGGAGAAGGACCGGGCGCCGTACCGTTGCGGCGCGGCAGCGTGAGGCGGAAACAGGACCCTGCGCCGGGTTTCCCCCACGCCTCCAGCATACCGCCGTGCAGCCGCGCGTCTTCCGTGGCGATGGCCAGACCCAGTCCGCTGCCGCCGGTAGTGCGGGCACGCGCCGGGTCGGCCCGCCAGAAACGGTCAAAGGCCCGGGTCACCTCACCGGCGGACATGCCGATGCCGTGGTCCCGAACGGCCACCGCTATGGTATCCGCGTCGGATGCCACAAAAAGCTCCACCGGCTTCCCATCTCCATGTTCGAGCGCGTTGACCACCAGGTTCCGCAGGATTCTGTCAATGCGCCGCGGGTCCATGTCCACCACACTGCCGTATTTGTCGGTGGCCGCCGCGACCGTCAGGATGGAACCGGACTGCTCGGCCAAGGGGTGGGCGCCCTCCATCACGTTGTGGATGACAGCAAAAATATCGCCCGGTTCCGCGTCAAGGACGGCTGCTCCCGCATCGAATCGGGAGATTTCCAGCAGATCTGCCAGCAGCGCCTGAAAACGCTCCACCTGGTGATAGAGCAGCTCCGCAGAGCGTTTGTTCACCGGATCAAACGCATCCCGGGCGTCGAAAAGAACCTCCGCGGCCATCCGCACCGTGGTCAGTGGAGTGCGCAGTTCATGGGAAACGTCGGAAACGAAGCTCTGCTGCATATGCGAAAGCGTGGCCAGCTGGGTAATCTGCTCCTGCAGTGAATTGGCCATCCGGTTAAACGACGAGGCCAGACGCGCCACCTCGTCCTCGCCACGGACCACCATGCGTTCCTGCAAATGGCCGGACGCAAGTTTCTCCGACACGGCGGCTGCCTGGCTGATCGGGAGAACGACATTGCGGGTCACGTAGAGGGCGATGCCGCCAATCAACAGCAGCAAAATACCGCCGCCAAGCCACAACACCGACTGAATATAGTTCAGCGTAACCTGCGCGTTGTTCAGATCGTAGATCAGATACAGCTCATAATGAGTGCCGAGAAGATTGACATTACTGCCGACGGCGAGGGCAGGATGTTCCTCACTGCTGCCGGCACTGAGTGAAATGGACTGCCAATACTGGCCCGAATGTCCCTGCACGGCCGTTCGCAGTTCATCGGGGATGATGGCCGGGGTGATCCCGCCGGAGCTCACCGTGGCGACGAACAAGGAATTATTCTGCCCCGGTACCAAGACCATCAGGTACCTGCGAGTGTCGTCAGCGCCGCCGACCTCGAGGAGTTTGAGCGTGTCACGGACGTAGGTTGAGGCGGCAGGGACGTCGCTGAGCTGGGCGTTGTCGAAGCTTTCCTGGACCTGGGAGATGCCGCGGGACGATTCCTGTTTTGCCTGTTGCAGCCGTTCCTGAAAAAGCCCGTTGGCAATCTGGCTGGACAGGTAAGCGCCGACGCCCACCAAAGCGATAAACGCAATGAGCAGGGTGACCAGCACCGTGCGGAACTGCAGTGAGGTGCGCCACCGGCGTCGAAGCCCAAGCCGACGGCGGTCCAGCCAGCGTCCGGCCGGGCGCAGCACCCAGCGCAGCAGCAGGACCCCTCCCCGCCGCAGCGAACCGGAGATGCGCCCCAGGAGCTTGGGCAGACGCACCTGCCGGGATACCGGCGAATCTATTGCAGAGCCGTCCGTTGGATGGCCGCCTGCTGCGGGCATGGCTGCACCGGACCCGCCGCTGCCGTGCGACTTGTGCTCTTGTAGCTTCGTCATCCGTGCCCGCCGGCTCCGCGTTCTATTGCCCGGCCCGGTAGCCCACACCGCGCACGGTCAGCACGACCTCCGGCGCCTCCGGGTCCTGCTCGATCTTGGAACGCAGCCGCTGCACGTGCACGTTGACCAGGCGGGTATCCGCGGCATGCCGGTAGCCCCAGACCTGCTCCAGGAGCAATTCCCGGGTAAAGACCTGCCAGGGTTTGCGGGCCAGCGCGACGAGCAAATCGAATTCCAGCGGCGTCAGGGAAATCTTCTTGCCCGCCCGATGCACGGCATGCCCGGCAACGTCAATAGTCACGTCAGCAATAGCCAGAGTCTCCGGGGCCTTCTGGTCACCCGGACGCAACCGGGCGCGGACCCGCGCCACCAGCTCCGCCGGCTTGAACGGCTTGGGAACGTAGTCGTCGGCACCGGACTCGAGCCCTCGGACTACGTCGGAGGTATCCGATTTCGCCGTCAGCATCACAATCGCGACGTCGGACTCGGCACGGATCGCTCGGCAGACCTCGATTCCGTCCACGCCCGGAAGCATCAGGTCCAGCAGGACCAGATCGGGTTTGGACGAGCGGAATGCTGCCAGCGCCTGCGCTCCATCCGCGCAAAAGAAGGGCTCGAACCCATCATTGCGCAGCACAATACCGATCATCTCCGCCAGTGCTTCATCATCATCAACTACCAGAATGCGTGCCTTCATAGTTATATGTTCGCCTATCCCTCGGACAATGTCTTGTCGGCGGCTCTGCACCGGGGGTCCGCGTCTCCTCCATGCGGACGACGGACGACTGCAGCCCGCCGCGATAATGGCCGACGTCGTAGGGTGCCGCTAGGCTGAAGCCAGAGTCAGGACTGGGGCCGGCAGCCGTCGGTGCAGCCGCAGGATTGGCTGCCGTCAGCTATGGGGAGATAAACATGACGCAGGAACCCGACCCGTCGCCGGCCCGGCCCGCTGGCGAGCCGCGGCCGGGGCCAAACCAGCAGGGCGGCCAGGCACCCCAGTGGGGCCACGCACCCCAGTGGGGCGAGGCACCCCAGTGGGGCGAATATGCACCACCGCCGGGACCGGCTCAGTCCGGCGCGCCGCAAGGGCAATACGGCTGGCCGCAGCAGCAGTTCCCCGGCTACCAGCCATACGTGGAGCCGCCGAAACCCGGTGTCATTCCCCTCCGTCCTCTGGGACTGGGCGAGATCCTCGACGGGGCCTTTCAGTCCGCCCGCCGTAACGGCAAGGCGATGTTCGGTTCCGCGCTCCTTGTCCAGGCGTTTTCGGCAGTGCTGACGGTCGTCCTGCTCGCGGTATTCCTCAGCGGCGGCATCCCGATCATGTCTATTGCAGAAGGGAACGTATCGAGAAGCCAGATAGCATCCTTCGCCGTCGGGGCCGCGGCGACCCTGCTGATAGCGGCTTTGCTGCAGACCCTGACGCAGATGATCCTCCAAGGTGTCCTGGTGGTTCCGGTGTCCCGCGCGGTGCTGAACCGGACCACGACTTTCAAACAGACGTGGTACCTGGCCCGGCGCCGGATTGTTCCGCTCGTAGGGCTGTCGCTGCTGTACATGCTCGGCGTCGGTGTGGTGCTCGCCGTCGTCGTGCTTTTTGCTGTCCTCCTCGTCTCGAATCTGCGCGTCGGTGGCGTCCTCCTCACACTGGCACTGGTGCTCGCCATGATCGCCGGATTCCTCTGGATCGGTGTGAAGTTGCTTGTGGCACCGGCGGCAATGGTGGTGGAGAATCTGGGCATTTTCCCTGCCATCGCACGTTCCTGGCGGCTGACTGGGAATAACTGGTGGCGGACATTCGGCATCTGGATCGTGACCAGTCTCATTGTTGGGGCCATCACCGGCGGAATATCCACCGCGGTGGGTTTCGTGGTCGGCATTGTCGGCATGCTGATCAATCCGAATCCGACGCCGGAACAGCAGATTCTGCAGGCAGTGCTGGGGCAGGGTATCTCGTTCATTATCACCAGTGTCATCGGGGCAGTAGCGCTGGCCTTCCAATCGGGAGTGCTCGCCCTGATCTACGTAGACTTGAGGATGCGCAAAGAGGGGTTCGACGTCGTCCTCATGAAGGAACATGAGGGTGGGCCCGGCAGCGATCCGGACGGAATACCAGGTGGCTTGCCGCCCGGCGGGCAACCCCTGAACGGAACCCAGAGCGCAGTTGAGAAATGATCGGATCCGGCGGCCTCGCCTTGACGCTCCGGAGCACGGACGTTCCGGTCCTGCCCGATGCCGATGAGGCCCGCCGCTGGGCCCGGGATGAGCTTTCCCGGAAAATCTATCAGGACGCTAAACCGGGTCTGGCGGAGGAGATTTGGGCCCGGATCGTGAAGTTCTTTGCCGATGTCCTCAATGGGCTCTCGGGGATCAACGGCAACCTCGGCTTTGTCCTGCTCGGGGTTGTGCTGCTGGCGCTGGTTGGCGTAGCCCTCTGGCTGGTGCGTCCGCGGCTCAATCGCGGGCAGCCGAACCTCGGAGCAGAGATTTTCGGTCCCGAAGTGCCCCTGACGGCCGGCGAACACCGGAAGCTCGCACAGCAGGCCGCGATGGTCGGCGATTATGCCGGCGCGGTTACCGCGCAGTTCAGGGCCGTGGTCCGTGCGGCGGAGGAGCGCGCCATCCTTGAACCGCAGCCCGGCCGGACAGTTGATGAGGCCACCGCGGGACTGATCCGTGCCTTCGGCGCTCACCGCGGCAAGTTGCTGGCCGCAGCCGGCTGCTTCAACGGTGTGCGGTACGGCGATGTAGTTGCCGTCCCGGCAGACTTTGCGCGGCTCAAGGAGCTGGACCATGCTCTGCTCGAGCACAGGCCGCAGTACCACGACGGTCCCGGCACCTTCGTGGCGCCACGATGAGCGGCACCAGCACTGTCCGGCAACGAACGCGGGAACGGCTGGGGAGGCACCGATTCTGGCTGATCGTCGGCACGGTGTCCGTGTTGGTCACCGTG
>JBBSSN010000071.1:0-8660 GCA_038242035.1 Actinomycetales bacterium | reverse complement strand
GCCTGGACCGGTGCGGGGGCTGCGCCACCGCCGCCGGACAATCCCAATCCGGCCGAGCATGCCGGCCATGCGCCCCAGCCCTGACCGGCCTGGACCTGCTCCGCCACGGCGATCTGCTGAGCCTTGGAAGCGTTTTGCGGCGCTCCCGTTCCGCCATAGGCGGCCCAAGTGCTCGGCGTGAACTGCAGCCCGCCCGAGAAACCGTTACCGGTGTTCGTGTTCCAGTTGCCCGAGCTTTCGCACTGTGCCAGCGCGTCCCAGGTGCTTACCGGTGCAGCGTTTGCTGCTGTTCCGGAAACCGCAAGGCCTGCTCCGGCAATCGCGGCTACTGCTATTCCCCGGCGAAGGCCGCGGCTGATCGTCATTTTCTTCATGTTTTACTACTCCGAAGGGCCACCTGCGCTCCGCCCGTCCCCGGACTTCTCTGCGTCGCCGTCGAACCTGCTGATGTGGAGGTTACTTCCGGTACCTGCCGTCGTGACGGCGTTCGGTGTGGACAGGCCCGGGCGTTAAGTTTCGCAACACGCTGGGCGGCCGCGGCCCCGCAGGGCACGTCCCACGCTAGAGCATTTCAGGGCCGATGCCAAATCGATATCGAAACAACATGATTGTTATATTGCCGTGACTCAGAGCAACCATCCAGTAATATACGGGAATTTTTCACGCGAGGTCCGGCTTGTTCCCGGGTAGCCGTCAGATTCGGTCGAGTGCCTGCGCCAGGTCAGCCAGCAGATCCTCGACGTCCTCGATGCCCACGGAAAGCCGGATCAGGTTCTCCGGTACGGCCAAGTCGGTGCCCTTCACGGACGCGTGCGTCATCTGCGAGGGGTAGTTCATCAAGGACTCAACCCCGCCCAGTGATTCGGCCAGCGTGAAGACCCGGGTGGCTTCGGCCACGGTCCGGGCGGCAGCTTCCCCACCCGCAAACTGCACCGAAATCATCCCGCCGAACTTGCGCATTTGGCGCGCGGCCAGCTCGTGCCCGGGGTGGTCCGGCAGCCCCGGGTACAGCACTCGCTCCACCTCGGGCCGGGTCAGCAGCCACTCGGCGATGCGCTGCGCATTTTCGCAGTGCCGGTCCATCCGCACCCCGAGCGTCTTTAACCCCCGCGTGGTCAGCCAGGCCTCCATCGGCGCGGACACGGCCCCCACGGCGAACTGCACAAAACCGATCTTCTCCGCCATTGCCGCGTCATTGAGCACCACGGCCCCGCCGCTGGCATCCGAATGTCCGCCGATGTATTTGGTGGTGGAATGGACGACGACGTCAGCCCCCAACGCGAGCGGGTTCTGCAGGTACGGGGAGGCAAACGTGTTATCCACCACGAGCACAGCCCCGGCATCCCGCGCAATCCGCGCCAGCGCGGCAATGTCGGTGATTTTCATCATCGGATTGGACGGCGTTTCCACCCAGATCATCCTGGTCTTGCCGTTGGGGCCACCGGCGGCAACCGCACCGCGGACGGCATCGTGATCGGACATGTCCACCGCGGAGTTGCTGATCCCCCAGACGGAGAGCACCTTGTTGATCAGCCGGTAGGTGCCGCCGTACACGTCATTGCCCAGCACAATATGATCCCCGGGCGCCAACGCCGCGCGGATCAGCGCGTCCTCGGCCGCCAGCCCGGACGCGAAGCTAAACGCGTGCCCGGCACCTTCCAACGCGGCGAGCTGGGCCTGCAGCGAGTCCCGCGTCGGGTTGGTTCCCCGGCCGTATTCGTACCCGTTGCGCAGCACCCCAATGCCGTCCTGGGCGAACGTTGAGGTCTGATACAGCGGCACAACAACAGCGCCCGTTGTGGCGTCCGGCTCCTGGCCGGCATGGACGGCGCGCGTATTGAATCCCTGGCTCATGAGTTTCCTTGCCTTCAGTCGTTGAGGTAGTTCAGCAGATCATGCCGGGTCAGCACTCCCACGGGGGCGCCGACAAACGTCACCATCAACGCGTCCACGTCCTGCAGCTTGTTCCGTGCGGCGGCGATCGGCTCGAGCGAACCGATGATCGGCAGCGCGGGCTGCATGTGCTCGGTGATCTTGTCCGTCAGCTTCGCCTCACCGCGGAACAGTTTGCCGGTCAGGGTCCGCTCGTCCACGGCGCCGATCACCTCGCCCATGACCACGGGCGGTTCCTGCGTCAGTACGGGAATCTGCGAAACGCCGTACTCGCTCATCAGAGAGATCACGTCGCGGACGGTCTCGTTCGGGTGGATGTGCACCAGCGCCGGCAGCTGCCCGTTCTTGGACCGCAGCACATCGCCAATGGCGGGCTCGTCGTCGGTCTTGAGGAAGCCGTACGACTGCATCCACTTGTCATTGAAAATCTTGCCCAGGTAGCCGCGGCCGCTGTCCGGCAGCAGAACGACGACGACGTCATCGGCTCCCAGCCCCTTCGCGGCCTCCAGCGCGGCCACCACCGCCATCCCACTGGATCCGCCGACCAGCAGGCCTTCCTCGCGGGCCAGCCGCCGCGTCATCGCGAAGCTGTCGGCATCCGAAACGGCCATGATTTCGTGCGGGACCGCCGGATCATAGGAGGAGGGCCAGATGTCCTCACCGACGCCTTCCACCAAATACGGCCGCCCGGTGCCGCCGGAGTAGACAGAGCCTTCCGGATCGACGCCGATGATCCGTACCTCGCCGCCGTCGTCCGCTGCACGGTCGGCCGAGACCTCGCGCAGATAGCGCCCGGTCCCGCTGATGGTGCCGCCCGTGCCCACGCCGGCCACAAAATGCGTGACGCGGCCGTCCGTGTCCTTCCAGATCTCCGGACCAGTGGTCTCATAGTGGCTCAACGGGCCGTTCGGGTTGGAGAACTGGTCGGGCTTGTAGGCACCGGCAATCTCGCGCACCAGCCGGTCGGACACACCGTAGTAGGACTGCGGGCTGTCCGCCGCCACCGCCGTAGGAGTCACCACCACCTCGGCGCCATAGGCGGCCAGCACGGCACGCTTATCCTCGCCCACCTTGTCCGGCACCACAAAGATGCACTCGTAACCGCGCTGCTGCGCCACCATCGCCATCGCCACGCCCGTATTGCCGCTCGTGGGCTCAATCACGGTGCCGCCGGGGGCAATCAGGCCCGCCTTGGCGGCCTCGTCCAGCATCTTCACCGCGATTCGGTCCTTCGCGGAACCGCCGGGGTTCATGTACTCCAGTTTCACCAGGATGGTGGCGGCCAGGCCTTGCGTGATTTTGTTCAGCTTGACCAGGGGCGTATTGCCGATCAGGTCCAGGACGGAATTGGCGTACTTCATACTTCCTAGGTTATGGGCTGGCCAACCATAGGGCGAACGGGGAACACAACGGATTCTGCCCACGTTCCGAAATGACACTCCGGTGACCGGAGGACACACCGCAAAAGCCGGTGCACAATTCCACAACGTGGGCAGATATTGGGGGCAGATATTGCAGTCCCGACCCGGAAGCGGCTAGATCAGCGCGTCCGAGAGGTGGTTCGGGGTGCCGAAGCGGTGGGCGGTGATGCTGATGGCCTGTTCGCGCAGGAACGGCAGCAGCTCGATCCGCCCGGCTGCGGTCACCGGGCCGTGATAGACCGCCACGTCCGGCCGTCCGCCGAGGGCACCGGCCAGGGCGGCTGGATCGCCGCCTATGAGCCGGATGCGCCCCGAGCCGAGCCGTGCCGCCCTTGCCAGCCAGCCGCCGTCGTCCTCCACCTGCACGCGGACACCGAGCTCTGCCAGCACGGCAGTGACTGCGGACTCAAGCACGACGGCGGAGGAAACGGTCAGCGCCGATCCGGCCAGCAGGCCGGCGGCCAGCACCCGGAGCAGGGACACCGGGGGCTCGCCGGTACTGAGCCGGACGGTGACGGGCACCGGACGGTAGCGGAAGATATTGCGCTCGGCGATGAGGCCCGAAACGTCCTTGCTGGCACCGAATTCCTGCGCCCAGGCCGCAGCATCGCTGTGCAGCGCCGCCGCCAGCGCTTCGCTCTCGGCGTCCGACACACCGGTCTTCGAGTCGCACCGTACTGCGGCGAGCAGCGTGGCGGCCACGTCCGGGAGTTGGCCGCCGGGAGTACCGTCGGTGCCCGTCGAGGGAGCCGGTTCGGCCGGAACCCAGCTACCCAACCCCATCAGGTAGTTCGGGCCGCCGGCCTTGCCTCCTGCGCCGACCGCGGATTTCTTCCAGCCGCCGAAGGGCTGGCGGCGGACAATGGCGCCGGTGATTCCACGGTTGACATACAGATTTCCGGCCTCAATGGTTTCCAGCCAGGTGCCGATCTCCACGGAGTCCAGCGAATGCAGCCCGGAGGTGAGTCCGTACTCGATCTGGTTGGTCATCGCGATCGCCTCTTCAAGCGTTGCGGCAGTCATTACGCCAAGCACGGGCCCGAAGAATTCCGTGAGGTGGAAGTACGAACCGCGCCGCACCCCTGAGCGTACGCCCGGGGACCAGAGCCGGCCGTCGGCATCGAGCTTCTCCGGCCTGACCGCCCAGCTCTCCCCTTCGCCCAGCGTCGTGAGGGCGTTGAGCAGCTTGCCCTTGGCCGGTTCAATGACGGGCCCCATCTGCACGGTGGCGTCCGATGGGAAGCCCACTTTCAGCGAGCGCACCGCATCCACCAGCTGATTATGGAAGCGCTTGGAGGTGGCGACGCTGCCCACCATAATCACCAGCGAGGCGGCGGAGCATTTCTGCCCGGCGTGTCCGAAGGCGGAGTAGACCACGTCCTTGGCCGCGAGGTCCAGATCGGCGCTCGGCGTGACAATGATGGCGTTTTTCCCGGAGGTCTCGGCCAGCAGCGGCAGGTCGGTGCGGAAGCTGCGGAACAATTCAGCGGTTTCATAGCCACCGGTCAGGATTACCCGGTCAACGCTGGGATGCGCCACCAGCTGCTGCCCGAGCTCGCGCTCGCCCAGCTGGACCAGGGCCAGCACCTCGCGGGGCACGCCGGCTTCCCAGAGTGCCTCCACCATGACGGCGCCGGAACGGCGGGCCTGGGTTGCCGGCTTGATAACGACGGCGGAGCCGGCGGCGAGCGCTGCCAGCGTTGAGCCGGCCGGAATGGCCACCGGGAAGTTCCACGGCGGCGTCACCACGGTGACCCGCGCCGGAATGAACGTGGCGCCGTCGACCGCGTCCAGGTCCTTGGCGTGCTCCGCGTAGAAATGGGCAAAGTCAATGGCCTCGCTGACCTCGGGATCACCCTGGTCAATGGTCTTGCCGGTTTCCGAGGCCATCACCTCGATCAGGTCCGCGCGCCGGGCTTCCAGCGCATCCCCGGCGCGGTGCAGAATGGCAGCGCGCGCGGCGCCGCCGAGCGCTCCCCAGGCCTTGCCGTGCTCCGCGGCGGTCTCGAGCACAGCATTCAGAGCCTCCGCGTCGGTGATCGTCGCGGCCTGCACCGCCGCGTTCCCCAGAGTGGAGGAAGGAACACGGTCCAGGATGGCCCTGCCCCACGTCCGGTTTGCCGGCAGGGCGGGGTCCGTGTCCGGAGTGTTCTCGAAACCGTCCGACGGTGCCGCGGCGGCGTCCTGATTGCGGTTCTGGGTGCGGTTGGGCCCGGGAACGGTGTCATCCAAGTTGGCCAGGGAAGCCAGGAACCGCTGCTTCTCGCGTTCGAAGAGAGCCTCGTTTTCAGTGAGCTCGAAGACTGCGGACATGAAGTTGTCCTGGCTGGCGCCCTCCTCCAGACGACGGATCAGATAGGCAATGGCGACGTCGAACTCCGCGGGGTGGACCACCGGCGTGTACAGCAACAGCCGGCCCACGTCCTTGCGCACTACCTCGGCCTGGCCCGTGGCCATCCCGAGGAGCATCTCAAACTCAATTCCCGCCGTGACCCCGCGCTGCTGTGCCAGCAGCCAGGCGAAGGCAACGTCGAAGAGATTGTGGCCGGCCACGCCGATCCGGACCGCGTCAATATGTTCAGCGGTCAGCGCGTAATTGATGACGCGCTTGTAATTGGTGTCCGAATCCTGCTTGCTACCCCAGGTTGCCAGCGGCCAGTCATGAATGGACGCCTCCACCTGCTCCATCGGCAGGTTCGCACCCTTCACCACGCGCACCTTGATCGGTGCGCCGCCGCGCGCCCGGCGCGCAGTGGCCCATTCCTGCAGCTGCATCATGGCTGCGAGGGCATCGGGCAGGTAGGCCTGAAGCACAATCCCTGCCTCCAGGTTTTGAAATTCCGGCTTGTCCAGGATCCGGGTGAAGACCGCGATGGTCAGGCTCAGGTCCTTGTATTCCTCCATGTCCAAGTTGATGAACTTGGGTTTCGGAAACGATGCCGCCAGCTTGTACAGCGGGGTCAGCTTGTCCACCACGTGCTCCACGGCCTGGTCAAAGGCCCACAGGGAATGTGGGGCGACCGTCGAAGATTCCTTGATCGAGACGTAGTCCACGTCCGGCCGGGCCAGTAGCTTCAGCGTGCCCTCCAGCCGGCGCTGTGCCTCGTGCTCCCCCAGCACCGCCTCGCCGAGCAGATTGATGTTCAGGTCCACGCCGTCCTTGCGGATTCCGGCGATGGCCGGGCCCAACTTGGCATCGGTGGCATCCACAATCAGGTGGCCGACCATCTCGCGCAGCACGCGGCGGGCGACCGGAATCACCACCTGTGGCAGCACCGGGGCCATTACCCCGCCCAGACGGACCGCACCACGCATGTACCACGGCAGGAATGCCGGCACCTTCGGGGCCAGCGTGGCCAGGTTGCGTCCGGCCACGGCCAGGTCCTCCGGCCGGATCACGCCGTCCACAAAACCAACGGTGAAGTCCAGCCCGTTCGGGTCCTTCAGGACACCGGCCAGCCGGCTGGCGGAGACATCCACCGGCACCTTTGCGGCCTCGGTCAGCCACCGGCGCACGACGGCGATGGTCTCCTCCGCCAGTTCCTGCGGGTTGGGCCCGGAGGTGACGGTGGAAGAACCCGCGGCGTTCCCGGCGGGCATTGCTGCATCCTCGGCTGAAGCTGCGGCTTCTTGGCTGGGGCTGGTCTCCTGAATTGACTGGGGCATGCTGGAATCGGTTCCTTCTGACGGGTCGTGCGGCGCTCTTTCCTTTCAGTATGTGACTAGAATCAGATAAGGAAAAGCGATCTTTTCTGACTAATAATCATCAGTTCTGCCGATGATTATTGGGGTGGTCCGGTGCCGCCCATGCGGCATGCTTCGAAGACAGGGGAATCGGTCATGTTGGACGTACGCCGGTTGCGCCTTTTGCGGGAGCTGAAGATCAGGGGAACCCTCGCTGGGGTGGCCGAAGCGCTGAACTTCAGTCCGTCGTCGGTCTCGCAACAGCTCGCATTGCTGGAGAAGGAGGCCGGTGTCGCGCTGCTGCGCAAATCCGGCCGTCGGGTGCAGCTGACGCCGCAGGCGCAGATTCTGATCGATCACACCGCGGAGCTGCTCGAAACGCTGGAACGTGCCGAGGCCGACCTTGCCGCTTCGCTGACCACCGTCACGGGAACCGTTCGGTTGGCCGTCTTCCAGTCCGCCGCGCTGGCACTGATGCCCGATGCGCTGACCATCATGCGCCATGAATATCCCGATGTCCGGCTGGAAATGACGCAGAAGGAACCCGAGACGGCCCTCTACGAAACCTGGGCCCGCGACTTTGATCTGGTCATTGCCGAGCAGTACCCCGGGCACGCCGCGCCCCGCTACCCGCAGCTCGACCGCGTCACCTTGACCAGCGACGCCATCCGCCTCGCGACTCCCCTCGACGGCTGGGGCGGCCAGGGCATCACTTCCCTTTCCGATACCGCTGCCCTGCCGTGGGTGATGGAGCCGCATGGAGCCGCTTCCCGGCACTGGGCCGAGCAGGCGTGCCGGCAGGCCGGCTTCGAACCCGATGTCCGGTACGAAACTGCAGACCTGCAGGCCCAGATCCGGCTGATCGAGTCCGGCAACGCCGTCGCCCTGATGCCGGACCTGGTCTGGACCGGCCGCCCGACCACGGTCCGGCTGCTCGATCTTCCCGGCCTGCCCCGCCGCACCGTTTTCACCTCCGCACGCCAGGCCAGCCGGCGCCGCCCCGCCATCCTCGCCTGCCGCGAGGTCCTCAAGCGTGCCGCTGAGGCGACCGGCCAGGGCGGTGCCGGCTAATGCCGCCGGCTGCCCAACCGCGGCTGTCACCGCCGCACCCGCTATAGACCGGCGCGGCCGCTGCTGAAGATGCGTTCGTCCATAGCGGGTGCGGCCAGGGGCGAATCGGCGGAACCAGGACGCAGCCCGCTCGGGCATTCATGGGACCATGGATGGATGACAGCCGCCACCACCGAGACCAGCGCGCTGGAGCTTAGGTGGGAACCATCCGGTCCGCTGGACCTGCAGCAGACCCTGGGGACGCTGCCCCGCGGCTGTTCGGACCGAACCATTATGCTCGCCGGAAACCAGGCGTGGCTGGGTCTCGCCACGGACGCGGGCGCCGCAACTCTGCGGCTCACAGTCAGCTCCAATGTCGCCGGACCGCAAACCGTGACGGCGAATGCCTGGGGGCCGGGGGCCGCCGCGGCGCTCGCGGGGGTGCCGGCTCTGCTGGGCGGTAACGACGATTGGTCCGGCTTCGACCACCCGCACTTCCATGCCACGCTGCCGCGTTTGGCGACGGAGGCACGACGGCGGAACCTCGGTTTGCGTTTACCAGCCACCGGCCGGATCGTGGACGCCATCATCCCCGCGGTATTGGAGCAAAAG
>JBBSSN010000070.1:0-8666 GCA_038242035.1 Actinomycetales bacterium | reverse complement strand
GGTCAATACAAAGGTGACGGCCGGACGCCGGGCACCGGTAATCCCTCCTAGCTAGGGCCGGTGAGCTCAAAGACGGGGCGCAAATCCAATCCTGAGGGTCGGATGGCCCTCAAAGAGCACCTGATCGAGCTGCGCAATCGGCTCTTCAAGTGCGCCATTGCCCTCGTTGTCGGTGCGGTTATCGGCTGGATTTTGTATGACCGGCTTTTTACCGACGTTGCACAGCCGCTGATGGAAATCAGCAAGCAGCGCGGCGTTGTTGCTTCGCTTAACTTCGATGGTGTCTCTACGTCCTTCGACCTGAAAATCCAAAGCTCGCTCTTCCTCGGGGCAATCTTTTCGTCGCCGGTGTGGATCTATCAGCTCTGGGCCTTCATCACACCGGGGCTGACGAGCAAAGAGCGCCGCTACACGCTCGGCTATATGTTTTCGGCGATTCCGTTGTTCCTGGCCGGTATCTGGACCGGCTGGCTGATTCTGCCCAATATTGTTGTTGCGTTGACCTCGTTCACGCCGGTTGGCGGATCCAATATTATCCATGCCACCGACTATCTGACCTTTGTCATGCAGCTGATGCTGTTCATGGGGATTGCTTTTTTGGTCCCGGTGGTGCTGGTTGCCGTGAACATGGCTGGAATTATCGCGGGCAAGACGATGCTGAAGGCCTGGCGGATCACCATTTTGGCGGTCACCGTCGTGTCGGCGATGGCAGCGCCGGGCTCCGACGCGTTCTCCATGTTCTTCCTTGGCGCCCCGTTGCTGGTGCTTTATTTTGGCGCCATTGGGCTGTGCATCCTCAACGACAAACGCCGGGCCAGGAAAGCCTCCAAACGGGTGGCGGAAACGGAAGCCACCGCCGATACCGCGACGCCTTTCCAGGAACTGGGGACGGATCTGGAGCAGCTCTAGCTACCGTAGGCTAGAGATATGTCCTCGCCAGCACAGAGATACCAGGCGGCCATGGCCCGTTCCGCACGCGCCCGGACCCGATTGGGTGAATTCCAGCAGACCAACGGGTTCGACCTTGATGAATTCCAGCTGCAGGGCTGTGCCGCTCTTGAGGCCGGCCGCGGAGTTCTGGTGGCTGCGCCGACCGGATCGGGTAAGACCATTGTCGGCGAGTTCGCCGTTTATCTTGCGCTGGCCCGCGGACTCAAAGCCTTCTACACCACCCCGATCAAGGCGCTGAGCAACCAGAAATACAGCGATTTTGCCGACAAGTATGGGTCCGAAAATGTCGGACTGCTCACCGGTGACACGAACATTAACCCGGACGCCCCGGTGATCGTGATGACCACCGAGGTGCTGCGCAATATGTTGTACGCCGGCTCGGAGGCTCTCGACGACCTGGCCTATGTGGTGATGGACGAGGTGCATTATCTGGCGGACAGGTTCCGCGGGGCCGTTTGGGAAGAGGTCATCATCCATTTGCCCAGCGAGGTGCAATTGGCCTCGCTCAGCGCCACGGTCTCCAACGCTGAGGAATTCGGCGCATGGCTGGATACCGTCCGCGGGGATACGGATGTGATCGTCACCGAGCACCGGCCGGTGCCCCTTTGGCAGCACGTCATGGTTGGCCGGGATATTGTGGACCTCTTCGCCTCCGACATCCCGTTCGACCAGCTTCCGGACGCCGCACCGGGTCCGTCGGGCCCCGATCCCTTTGAGGTCAATCCAGAGCTGACCCGGCTGGCTAGGTCCGAGGCCGGTACGGGGCGCGGACGCTATGCCCACGGCGCAGGGCGCAACGGCCAGCGCCGTGGCAGGCTGCGGGATTCTCAGCTGCGGGACCAGGACAGAGGTGCGCAGGGCGGCAGCCCGGCTGCAGCGCGGGGGCAGCAGGTTTCAGTGGTGCGCAAGGCCAGCCGGACCCAGGTTATTACCGCCCTGGACCGGCAGGGCCTACTGCCGGCGATCACTTTTATCTTTTCCCGGGCCGGTTGCGACGCCGCCGTGAAGCAGTGCGCGGAGTCCGGGCTGTGGCTGACCAATGAGACCGAACAGCGGGAAATCGCCCGCCGTGTCGATGAGGCCTGCCGGGAAGTCCCGGCGGATGATCTGGAGGTTCTGGGGTACTGGAGCTGGCGGGATGGGCTGATCCGCGGCCTGGCGGCGCACCACGCCGGCATGTTGCCGACCTTCAAGGAAGTCGTCGAGCAACTCTTCGTGGACGGTTTGGTCCGGGCGGTATTTGCCACCGAGACCCTGGCACTGGGGGTCAATATGCCCGCGCGCTCGGTGGTGCTGGAAAAACTGGATAAATTCAACGGCGAGGCCCATGTCGCCATCACCGCGGGGGAGTACACGCAGCTGACGGGACGCGCGGGCCGCCGCGGCATCGACGTGGAAGGCCACGCCGTCGTCCTTTGGCAGCCAGGAACGGATCCGGCCGCCGTAGCGGGGCTTGCATCCAAGCGCACCTATCCGCTCAACTCCAGCTTCCGGCCCACCTACAACATGAGCATGAATTTGCTCGCCCAGTTTGGCCGGCCGCGGGCACGTGAAATCCTCGAATCCTCCTTTGCGCAATTCCAGGCGGACCGGTCCGTCGTCGGGCTGGCCAGGCAGGTCCGGTCGCGGCAGGAGTCGCTGGCGGGCTACGCGGAGTCGATGACCTGCCATCTGGGGGATTTCAGTGAATATGCGCGAATGCGCCGCGAGCTGACGGACCTGGAGAATGCCGCGGACCGGCAGAAATCCCACGTGCGGCGTTCGGCGGCGGAAGAGTCGCTGGAGCGGCTCCGGCCCGGCGATGTCGTGGCTGTACCCGGCGGCGGCACACCGGGGATCGCCGTCATCGTCAACGCCGATACGTCTGCGCATGTACCGAGACCGACCATTTTGACGTTGGAGAAACAGATTCGGCGCCTGAGCATTCACGATCTGGCCGGTCCTATTACTCCCGTGGCAAAGATCCGGATTCCGAAGGCGTTCAACGTCAAACTGGCGAAGGACCGACGGGACTTGTGTGCAGCGGTGCGCCATGCCTTGACTGCATCGAACGAGCGCACGCCGGAGCACGTCGCAGCGGCGGGACGCAGGGCCCCTGCATTCCAGCTCTCCGAGGCGGCGACCGGGCAGGAGCGGGCCATTACCGATTTGCGGCGCCGGTTGCGGGCACACCCGTGCCATGGCTGCAGCGAGCGCGAGAGTCATGCGCGCTGGTCGGAGCGGTGGTGGACGCTGCGTCGCGAAACCGATGCCTTGGAGCGGCAGATTCAGGGCCGCACGAACACGATTGCGAAGACGTTTGATCGGGTCTGTGACGTGCTCTGCGGATATGGGTATCTGCAGCCGACGCCCGACGGCGATCTGCGGCCAAGCACCGACGGGCAGCGGCTGCGGCGCATCTATGGCGAAAAGGACCTGCTCGTCTCGCTATGTCTTCGGGACGGCGCCTTGGACGACCTGGACGCGGCGGAGCTGGCCACGCTGGCCTGCACCTTGGTGTACCAGGCCAAGCGTGACGATCGGGGTCTGCGTCCGCGGATGCCCAGCGTCAGCCTGGAGACCGCCGTCGACGCCGTGATCCGGCAGTGGTCAGCACTGGAGGACGTAGAGGAGGCCCTCAAACTCCCGCTCACCGGCGAACCAGAGCTGGGCCTTGTCTGGCCGATGTATAAGTGGGCAAAGGGCCGCGGACTCCAGGATGTGCTGTCCGGGACGGATCTGGCCGCCGGGGATTTTGTCCGTTGGGCCAAACAGGTCATTGACTTGCTCGATCAGCTGGCCAAGGTGCCCGCCCTGGACCCGGCGTTTGCACGGTTGTGCGTCGCGGCCATCAACGCCGTACGCCGCGGCGTGGTGGCGTATTCGTCCGTGGTCGAATAGCTCGGTCCCATGCTTCACCGGCACTTTGTGCTTTGCTGATTTCCCTTGAAAGGACCAACTCCCGATGCCCCTGACTCTATACCGCAACGGTTCCGTCTACAGTGCAGCCGACCCGTTCGCCACCGCCATGCTGGTGGATGGTGACACCGTAGCCTGGGTGGGCACCGAACACGCGGCCGCGTCGCTGGCTGATCAGCGCATGCACCAGGTGGATCTGGCCGGTGCACTAATTACCCCCGGATTCGTCGACTCGCACGTTCATGTCACGGAGACCGGAATTGCGCTGGCCTCCGTTGACCTGACTGCTGCCCGTTCGGTAGCCCAAGCGCTGGCCCTGCTGGCCGCTGCGGCAACAGCCTCAGTGACGTCCGCAGCCGGAGCCGGCTCCGCGGCCGCGCGGACGTGCGTGGGGGCGTCAGGTTCGGGTGCTGGTCCGATCCTGGGACACGGCTGGGATGAAACCAGATGGCCGGAAGGACGCCCCCCGACCGCCGACGAGTTGGACCGAGCCACCGGCGGCAGGGAGGTCTACCTGTCCCGCATCGACGTTCATTCCGGCGTCGTTTCATCGGCCCTCGCGGCACGGGCACACCTGCATGGCCTGGACGGCTGGCTTGGTGACGGCCTGGTGTCCCGCACAGCCCATGCTGCGGCCAGGGATGCCACCCGGACGTTTTCGACGGCGCAGCGGACCGCCTACCAGCTACGGGCACTGCGTGCCGCTGCGGCGGCCGGGTACGTGGCCGTGGCGGAAATGAGCGCCCCCCACGTCGGCTCCGCGGAAGATCTGCAGCTACTTGCCGCCCTTACCGCCGATTCGACGGACCCGTCCGGAGCGGGGGCGGGAACACAGCCGGGAGCGGGGATGGGAACGGGGCTGGGCCTGCCGCAGGTCCTGCCCTATTGGGGGCAGGCCGTCAGCTCGGCCGAGGAAGCGCACAGCGTGCTGGCCGGCCTGGGCACCGAAGTTCTCGGCCTCGCCGGGGACCTGAATATTGATGGTTCGATCGGCTCTCACTCGGCGCTGCTGCGGGAACCGTATACTGACTCTGCCGGCAACAAGGGAACCCAATACCTCTCCGTTGAGCAGGTCACTGACCATCTGGCTGTGACCTCGGAGCTGGGAATCCAGGCGGGTTTCCATCTGATTGGCGATGCCGCCATGGACATTGCCGTCGAAGGCCTGCGGCGGGCCGCTGCACGGGTAGGGATAGAAAAGGTCCGCGCGGCCGGCCATCGTTTTGAGCATGCGGAGATGGCCGACGACGACGCAATTGCTGCCCTTGCGGCACATTCCGTTACCGTCTCGGTACAGCCGTCCTTTGACGCGCTCTGGGGCGGTCCGGGGGACCTGTACCAGACGCGGCTGGGTGCGGCACGGGCAGCGACGCTCAATCCGATCGCAGCGTTCTACGCCGCAGGTGTCCCCGTTTGTTTCGGCTCCGACGCCCCCGTCACACCGATGAACCCGTGGGCCAGCGTGCGGGCAGCGCTGTCGCATCACCAAAGCGCTGCCCGTATTTCGGCCCGCGCCGCTTTCCTCGGGCACAGCCGGGCCGGCTGGCGGGCGGTGCGGGAGCGCGATCCGTTGATGGGCCAGTTGGTGCCGGGAGCACCCGCAAGCTTTGCCGTCTGGGACGTTGCCGAGCTGATGGTGCAGGTAGCCGATGACCGGGTGCAGTCCTGGAGCACGGACCCCCGCGCGCGAACGCCGCTGCTCCCGGCGCTGGATGCAGGGGAGGACCCGCAGTGCCTGCAGACGGTGCACCGCGGCGTGCAGCTGTACTCCGGTCCAGGGTTCGGGGCTGAAACCTCCAGCGTGCAATGACTGCGCTCCGGTCGGTTTCCGGTCGAAAACTTCCCCACGTTCCAACGCCCATTTGTAACTATTTGTTATCAATCGCTCCCGCCCTGACCTGCGCAAACGTTAGAAACCGCAGGTCAGAGCTCGATTGACACCTCCTCCACAGGACGTAGGATTTTAGCTCAACGGGTTCTTCCGTCCGAGAGGGAAAGACTTGGCCTGCATCCCCACGGAGGGGTGCACGGCCACACACCGCTGAACGGTACGTCCGTTCGGATGCAGCGTCGTTCGGATGCAGTGTCGTTCGGATGCAGTGTCGTTTAGATGCAGTGTGCCGTTAAGAGAACGGGCCCAAGGCGGCCCCAGCAGCGGGTAGGTTCACGCGTCAGTAGAAAACAGTTTTGCGCTCACCGCGACGGTGCGTGCATGGCTGGCCCGAAGGCGCGTGAATCTGCCCGTTTTCTTTCCGCGTATGATGGACCTCTGCGCTCGGCGCGCTCAGCACGCCAATATACGCACCGTCCCGAATGCTGGTTCGCCGGCAACTCCTGCAAGGAAAGGCACTCATTAGTGCGTGTCCTCACCATCATTCCCACCTACAACGAGTTTGAGTCCCTGCCGAAGACACTGCGCCGGCTGCGCGCTGCGGTACCAGACTCGGACGTACTGATAGCAGATGACAACAGCCCGGACGGGACGGGCCAGCTGGCCGACGGTTTCGCGGCGGAAGACCCGGCGGTCCACGTCCTGCACCGGGCGGGCAAAGAGGGCCTCGGTGCCGCCTACCTCGCAGGATTCGCCTGGGGCCTGGCAGCCGGCTACGACGTCTTGGTCGAGATGGATGCGGATGGTTCCCACCAGCCGGAACAGCTTCCGACGCTCCTTGCGGCGGTGGAGGATGGTGCGGATCTGGTGCTCGGCTCCCGCTGGGTCCAGGGCGGCGAGGTCGTCAACTGGCCGCTGCGGCGCAAGCTGATCTCTCTCGGCGGAAGCTTCTATTCCCGCGCCCTGCTGGGCGTGCGGATCAAGGACATCACCGGTGGATACCGGGCCTTCCGCCGCAGCACACTTGAAGCTCTGGATTTGAGCCAGGTTGACTCGGTGGGCTATGGGTTTCAGGTAGACATGCTCTGGCGGGTGGCCCAGCTCGGATTGAAGATCGTCGAAGTCCCGATCACCTTTGTGGAGCGTGAGTTCGGAGCGTCCAAGATGAGCGGCAACATCGTCCAGGAGGCCATGATCAATGTCACCAAGTGGGGCCTGACCGCCCGGTGGAAGAAGCTGACGGGAAAGAGCTAGATACCGGGCTTAAAGAAACGTCGGGAGCCGGTGACCGTGATGGTCGCCGGCTCCCGACGTTTATGCCCGGATAGCTTCTGGCTTTGTGCCTTCCCTAGGCGCTGCGGCGTTCTCCGCGGCGTTCCCGAAGGATCGTCAGCCGGTCGGCCAGGATCGTTTCCAGTTCCGGTAAAGAACGGCGTTCCAGCAGCATATCCCAGTGCGTACGAACCGGCTTTTCGTTCGAATCAACGGGTTTCTCACCGTCGACCAGCAGTGCTTCCTTGCCCGTCTTGGAAACCCAGACGGCAGGAATTTCCGCCTCGGCGGAAAAGGTCACGAAGACCTGTTCGCCGTCCGTGCACCGGTATTCCACACGCTGGCGCGGTGCCGGTTCGACACCGGATTCAGTTTCCATGCTCTGGGCACCCAGACGCATGCCCCGCAGGCTGCGATCGCTCATGATTTCTCCCTTTTCGTGTCTGCTCCCGGTCGATTCACGGGAACTAAGTCCATCGGGTACAACGCGCCGCCGCGCGGCATTGTTCCCAACTGACTAGTCTACCCTTTTGTGCTCCCCGCGTCAGCCCGGTCAAGCCCTACGGCGTTCAGGCGGGCGTAGATGCCACCGGCGGCTAGAAGCTGCTGGTGGCTGCCCTGCTCCGCCAGCATGCCGCGATCCAGAACGAAGATCCGGTCCGCGGAGACCACTGTGGAGAGACGGTGAGCAATGGCGATGGTGGTCCGCCCGGCCATGACTGCTTCCAGTGCACTCTGCACCAGACGCTCGCCCGTGGTGTCCAAGGCACTCGTTGCCTCATCCAGGATAAGCAGCGGTGGGTTCTTTAACACCACGCGGGCAATGGCCAGGCGTTGCTTCTCGCCGCCGGAGAGGCGGTAGCCGCGCTCTCCGACCACGCTTTCGTAGCCGTCCTCGAAGCTCATGATCCGTTCGTGGATATTGGCCACTTTGGCGGCACGGATCAACTCGGCATCCGTCGTCGCCGGCCGGGCGTACCGCAGGTTTTCCGCGATGGTGCTGTGAAAAAGATACGTCTCCTGCGTCACCATCCCGATGTTCTGGCGCAGCGATTCCATCGTCAGGTCCTGGATATCATGGCCGTCGAGCAGGATCCGCCCGCGCGTGGCCTCATAGAGGCGGGGGATCAGGTAGGACAGAGTGGTCTTCCCCGCACCGGATGCGCCGACGAAAGCAACAAACTGGCCGGGCTCAATGTGCAAATTGACCTCGTCCAGCGCCCACGTCACCGGTACGGAACCGGGGGAATACGAGAAGGAGACGTTATCGAGCGTCAGTGCGCCGCGGACGGCTCCCGGCGCAAGGCTGCGGGCCCCGGGGCGGTCGACAATGGCGGGTTGCAGGTCCAGGTATTCAAAGATCCGCGCAAAGAGGGCCTTGGAGGTCTGCACATCCAGGGCGACGCGCATCAGCGAGAGGATCGGCATGCTGATCCTCGCCTGCAAGGTGGTGAATGCGACCAGTGTCCCGGCCGTGATCGGCCAGTTTTGCGTCAGCAGCCAGCCCGCGCTCAGGTACACGATGGCCGGGGTCACACTCATGACAATCTGCACGGAACCGAAGAACCACTGCCCGGTCATCTGCTGCTTGATCTGCAGTTTGAGCTGCTTGTCATTCTCCCGCCGGTAGCGGGCAGTTTCGCCGCTTTCCTGGTTGAAGACCTTGCTCAGCACAATCCCGGAAACCGAGAGGGCCTCCTGCGTGATTGACGTC
>JBBSSN010000069.1:0-8793 GCA_038242035.1 Actinomycetales bacterium | reverse complement strand
CCGCGCCAGCGTGTAGGGCAGCCGTTCGAACCGCATGGGCGCATTGAATTCGTGCGTCATTCTGTCCTCCACCACCTCAAACTGCATCGGGCCGACGGCGGCGAGAACTGGCGCCTGATCACCGCGCAGGTCCGAGCGCAGGACCTGAATAACGCCCTCGTGCTCGAGCTGGTCGATGCCGCGCCGGAACTGCTTGTACTTGCTGGGATCCTTAGAGCGCGCCACCTGGAAATGTTCCGGGGCAAAGAGCGGGATGGCCGGGAACTCGACGGAGTCTTCCAGGTAAAGACTGTCTCCCACGCGCAGCGCGGAGGCGTTAACGAGGCCGACGACGTCACCCGGGAACGCTTCATCGATCACCTCGCGCTCACGTCCGAAAACCTGCTGGGCGTATTTGGTCGCAAAGGACTTTCCGGTGCGGCTCTGGGTGACCACCATGCCGCGTTCAAAGATCCCGGAACAGACGCGGACGAACGCCACATGGTCCCGGTGCGCCTGGTTCATTCCGGCCTGGACCTTGAAGACGAAGCCGGAGAAGGCATCAGCTACCGGCCGCAGCTGGCCTGCAATGTCCGGACGGGGCGCGGCCGGCGGAGCGAAGTCCACCAGCGTATCGAGGAGTTCCTTGACACCGAAGTTCAGCGCAGCGGAGGAGAACAGGATGGGGGTGCCTTTGCCGGCATAGAAACTTTCCGGGTCAAAGGGCAGGTTTGAATCCTTGACCAGACCGGCCTCGTCCACCGCGTCTGTCCAGACATCGCCCTCGCTGGCTGCGGCTTCTTCCGGAGTGTAGTACTCGGTCAAAGCGATGTTGGCGCCGCTGTTGTTGCGGGCGAAGCGGACAAATCGGTCCCGCTGCAGGTCCCAGACTCCGCGGAAATCGCCGGCAATGCCGACGGCCCAGGTCAGCGGCATCGGCAGCAGGCCGGTGCGCTCGGTGATTTCGTCCATCAGCGCCAGGGTATCCAGTCCGGGCCGGTCCCATTTGTTGATCACGGTAATGATGGGCAGGCCACGCTGTCGGCAGACCTCGAACAGCTTCATGGTCTGGGTTTCCAGCCCCTTAGCGGCGTCCACCAGCATGACGGCACAGTCGACGGCGGCGAGCACCCGGTAAGTGTCTTCGGAGAAGTCCGCGTGGCCGGGTGTATCCAGCAGGTTGATGACCGTGTCCCGGTAGGAGAACTGGAGGGCGGCCGAGCTGATGGAAATGCCGCGGTCCTTTTCCATCTGCATCCAGTCGGAAATCGTATCTTTGCGGTTCGATTTTCCGTTGGTGGCTCCGGCCGTGCCGATCACCTTGGCGTGCAGGGCCAGGGCCTCGGTGAGCGTGGATTTACCGGCGTCCGGGTGCGAAATCACAGCGAAGGTGCGCCGACGTGCGGCCTGCCCATTGATCTTAGCGGCGCGGATCTCATGGGCGCGGTCGGGGGAGATGACGTCGTGGGACACTGTGCTTCTTTCGCGGCTCGGTTGGTGTGGCAAGGTGCCGCCCAAACAATCAAGTTTACCGCAGCCGCCATCCTCCGCGGTTGGACCACGTCAGTAGGCGTTAGGGCAGCGTCAAGTAGCCGAACCCCAGTTGCCAGCAGCCGCCGTCGTCGATCCTCTCCAGCACCATCCGCTGCAGCGAGGTGCGGCGCGGCAGCGAGGCCAGCTCCGCCATACTGCGGGTCCGGAAGGTGAAGTAGACCGCGTCAGTGGGCGTATCGAGCGGGTGCCCGTACGGCGTAAATTGGCTGGCGAACCGGACCATGTTGGAGTCCGGGGGCAGATGGCCCGCAAGGTAGGGGTCGAGCAACCAGGACGCGCAGTCGGCCATCCGCACGGGCTGATCGGGGAAGTGCCGGGAAAAGAACGGCCGGGCCAGCTCCAGGCTGGCGTGCACGGTCTCCGGGTCCAGGCCGCCGGTTTCGGGAATGTGGATTCCCAGCAGCCAGTCGCCGGGCGCGGCACCGGGAATCCCGCCTCCCGCGGCGGGCTCCGGGCCGCGGTGAAGCAGGTACTGCAGACGGCCCAGCTGGTAGAGGCGACCGGTGAAGTGATGGATCAGCCAGGAGTGGGTATCCATGCCGAAGCGGCCGTGAACCCGGCGGTTGATCTCCAGATGGCGGCCAAAATCGGCCAGCGTTGCCCGGCTGATCGGATCGGGAATACAGTGTTCGGCATGCCAGCGCACGAGCTCCGGGGTAAACCTGAGATAGGCCTCGATCCAATCCGTTTCGCCGGCCGGCACACGAACGGGCGGCTCGGCGGAACCCGCGTCGAGGTTTCTACGCAGCGCAGTGAGAACCTCGACGGCGGCGCCGCTGGGCGGGTCTTCCAGCAGCTGCACGCAGGCCTCGCGGTCCGCCGCCTCCACGGCCAGAGATGTCAGGATCTGTTCGGTGGCCATCAGCGGAGCGTCAATCATACTCTCCAGCGTATCCGCCCGGCTCTTTGACCGATGGCGGCCGCCCACGCCTCAGTGCCCGAACGGGTCCGGATCCACGCCGGGCAACCAGCTCAGCCCAGGGATGCCCCAGCCCTGGTCCTTGGACAATCGCCTGGCCTTGCGCCGGTAGCGGTCATTGAGCCGGTCCACGTAGAGCTTCCCGTCCAAGTGGTCGTATTCATGCTGCATGCAGCGGGCGAACCAACCGGTCGCCTCGAATTCCAGCAGGGCCCCGTTTGCATCGAAGCCGGTGAGCCGGGCCCATTCGGCCCGTTTGAGCGGGAAATGCTCGCCGGGGACGGACAGGCAGCCCTCGGTTTCCTCTTCCGGATCAGGGGTTTTCCCGGAGATTTTGCCGAGCGAAATCGAAGGGTTCACCAGCACGCCGCGGTCGGGGACGCCGTCGTCGTTCTCCATGTGGTAGGTGAAGATCCGCAGTCCCACACCGATCTGCGGGGCGGCCAGGCCCACGCCATTAGCAACGTCCATGGTCTCAAACATGTCCGCGATCAATCGCTGCAGGTCGCCGTCAAAAGACTTGACCTCCTCCGCGCGACGATGCAGCACGGGCTCGCCCCAAATGGTGACGGGATGAACGGTCATTGGGCAATCCCGCGGCCAACGACGTCGCGCATGATTTCGTTGGTCCCGCCGAAGATGGTCAGCAACCGCGACGCCAGGAAGGCCTGCGCCACCGGGTATTCCAGAATGTAGCCGTAGCCGCCGTGCAGCTGCAGGCAGCGGTCCGTGATGGACTTGACCCGCTCGCTGGCCCAGAGCTTCGCACGCGCCGCCGAGGCCGCGTCCAGCCCGCCGTCGTTGAACGCCAGCATGGCGCGGTCCACGTAGCCCTCGGTGACTTCAACCTCGGTCAGGATGTCCGCCAGCGCGAAACGGCTGTTCTGGAAGTCGATGATCCGCTCACCGAAGGCGTTGCGCTCCTTGGTGTAGGTGACGGTCGCTTCATAGACGGAACGGGCGACGGCGGCGGATGCCACGGCGATCGCCAGCCGGCCCTGTGGGAGCTGGGCGGCGGCGTACTCAAGGCCCTTGCCCAGCTCGCCGACCAGATCGGCATTCGGGACGCGGACGTTGTCGAAGAACAGCTCGGCCGTATCCGAGGCCTTCAGCCCCATCTTGTCCAGCTGCTTGCCGGTGCTGTAGCCGGCACCCTTGGCGACCATGAACAGCGAATAGGAATCGCGTGCGCCCCGACCCGTGCCGCCGTCGGTCCGGGCCAGCACCAGTGCTGCGTCACCGGAAATGCCATTGCCGATGAAGGTCTTTTGACCCGAAATCAGCCAGTCATCTCCGTCCCGCACGGCCTTGGTACGCACGCCGCGCAGATCCGAACCGGCGCCGGACTCGGTCCAGGCTATCGACGTGACAATTTCGCCGGAAACCATGCCCGGCAGCCACCGGCTCTTCAGATCCTCCGAGCCGTTGGCCAGCAGGTGCGGAAGGACCATGTCGTCGTGCAGATGGAAGGCCAGGCCGACGGCGAGATGGTTGGCTTTGGCGAACTCCTCGTCCAGGACGGAGCGGAACCGGTAGTCCGTCATGCCCATGCCGCCGAAGTCCTCGGGCACCGCCAGCCCCAGCAGCCCCTGTTCGCCCGCAGCGGTCCACAACCGGCGGGACATTATATGGTCCGCGTCCCACTGCGCGTAGTGCGGAGCAATCTCGCGGGAGTTGAACTCCTGCGCCACCTCGCGGAACAGCTCGTGGTCTTCCTCGTAGAGTTTGCGCTGCATGCCGGAGGCTCCTGTCGGATATTGACGGAAGTGTCACTTCCGCACGGGTATTCTCATGTCCATTGAACATGACAAAGGCCGCACCGGATAATTCCAGGGCGGCCCTTGTCGATACTTTCCTTGGGGTGAGATACGGGGGTTGAACCCGCGACCTCCTGGACCACAACCAGGCGCTCTGCCAACTGAGCTAATCCCACCATGTGCCTGTGCAGTTCCGGCGGACCGGAGTGGATAAGGCAACGGCAAATAGTCTACCTGCTCTTGAAGGGTGCTGGTGACACGAAGCAGAAATCAGTGCGTACCCCGACCCGAGAAAGTCCGGCTTTCCGCCGATTGCCGGGCAAAAAGTGTCCGGAAATCTTCCCTGGTCAGTCCCGGTATTGCTGCGAAATCCGTTTCGCGGTGGCCGAATCCGGGCCCGGTGCGGGGACGAAGACCGCCTCGCGGTAGTACTTGAGTTCGTTAATCGAATCCTGGATGTCACCGAGCGCGCGGTGTCCGCCGGTCTTGGGCGGCGACTGGAAGTACGCGCGGGCATACCAGCGGCGGGAGAGCTCCTTGATGGTGGACACGTCGATGACACGGTAATGCAGATGTTCGACGACGTCAGGCATGTCGCGCGCGAGGAACATCCGGTCCGTTCCCACGGAGTTGCCGCCCAGCGGGGCCTTGTTCGGCTCCGGAACGTACGTTTTGATGTAGGCCAGCACCTGCGCCTGCGCCTCGTCCAGGGACAATCCGTGCGGGAGCTCATCGAGCAGCTTGGAGGTGGTGTGCATGTCCCGGACAAAGTCGCCCATTTGTGCCAGGGCCTCGGGCTCGGGGCGGATAATGACGTCCAGACCCTCGCCAAGAATGTTCAGCTCGGAGTCCGTTACCAGGACTGCCACCTCAATAAGGGCATCTGCCACCAGATCCAGGCCTGTCATCTCGCAGTCGATCCATACAATGCATTCGTTAGTTATAGGCACCAGTCAAATGTACCGTCTTGCCGCGGCGGGCCTTCTGCCGGATGGGCCCCGCCACACGGTGCGGTTTTATCCGGGGTGGGTGGACAGCCCGGTGCTAAAATTGCTAATCAATTGACTCCACCGGAACTCCCTTTTACCAGCTGCGGACAATCGCCCTCGGGCACCAGAGGATTTTAGACAGATGACGGCAGGCGATTCGCGTGTGGGCACGGGCGGCCAGCGGGCTGCCTTTCAGACAGCTGCGGACACCGCAGCCGGCGCGTCCCGCCCCGGGCCGAAGGCCTACATCGCCACCGTCCAGGGGTTCATCGGCTCCTTAATGATGTTTGTTGGCTCCATCGGTGCCGGCTGGATCGCCAATGGATCTCCGATGGTCCGCAACCCGGTGGTGATCGCTCTGCGCACCGAGGGCTGGGGGGTTACCACTTCCACCCTATTGCTGACGCTCGGAGCCATGCTGCTGATGCGCTCCTGGCTTCGGTTGGGCCAGCGGCTGCAGCAATGGGGCCCCGGTGCCCTGCGTTCGGTGGTCATTGCGGTCGGTGCGTGGTCCGCGCCGATGCTGTTTGCCGTGCCGATTTTTTCCCGTGATGTCTACGCTTATACGGGGCAGGGGAGGCTGATGCTGGAGAATCTGAACCCCTACACCACCGGGATCTCCACCCTCAGCAATTGGTTTGCCCTTGGCGCAGATCCGGCGTGGGCGGAGGCCAAAACACCCTACGGTCCCTACTTCCTCTGGCTCGAGCGTGCAGTAGTGCAGGTCACCGGGGCCCAGCCGGACGCCTCGGTTTTCCTGTTCCGCCTGCTGGCAGTGGCCGGCGTCGGCCTTTGCGTGCTGTACGTGCCCAAGCTGGCCCGGCTGCACGGGCTCAGCGGCGCCCGCGCCCTCTGGATATCGGTCGCAAATCCGCTTTTTTTGATCAGTTTCGTCGCCAGCGCGCATAACGATGCGCTGATGGTGGGCCTCGCCGTCGCCGGTACCTACTTTGCTGCCACCAAACGTCCCGTGTGGGGCATTTTGCTGGTGACGGCTTCCATCGGCGTGAAACCGATAACGGTGCTGCTGCTGCCGTTTATCGGTCTTTTGTGGGCCGGTCCGGCTGCTTCGCTGGGCCGGAAGTTTTTTTATTGGGGCGCGACGGCGGCGATCAGCTTCGGGGTGCTGGCGCTCAGCGGCATTCCCTACAACCTCGGCCTCGGCTGGATCTGGGCCATTCTGGATCCCACACCCGGATTCACCGGGTACTCGCCGTCGGGCTTCCTTGGCCAACGGGTGGGCGAGCTGGCCAACCTGCTGGGGCTGCACGGGGGGATGCTGGCGTCACTGCTGCGGACCGTGCTTAAATGGGCCGGTGTGGGCTTGGTGGTCCTGCTGATGTTCCGCGGCGACTACTCAAAGCTCATCCGCCGGATGGCCCTCGCCTTCGCCGCCGTCGTGATGCTTTCTCCCATCATTCAGCCGTGGTATGTGCTCTGGTTCATCCCCTTCCTGGCCGTCACCGGTATCCGCAACGACTGGCAGATCAAATCGCTGTATGTTGTCATCACGTTCTTTGTGGTGTTTGGCGCGCAGGATCAACTCTCCGTCTGGTCCTTTGTCCAGCTTCCGGTCCATGCGTCCACGCTGGCCTACGTGGTGGCACTGGCGTTCATCATCTATTTGTTGTTCGTCGACGTACACACCAGAAAACTGCTGCTGCACACTGGCCTTCAGAGACTACTGCGCGGTCGGAAGGGGGCCGGGGACCAAGCCGGGTTCGGAAATATCACGTCGGAGGGGCGAGACGCTGTAGCCAGGGAAGCCCCGGCCACGGCGGCCATGGCGCTGGTTCCCGCCAAGGTTCTGCCAACGGCAGCCTCCGGGCCGGCCGTCGGCAACGTGCCCGCGGCTGCGACGGGGCCGGCCGTCGGCAAAACCCGGGACTGAGTGGGCGCAGCAGCAGCTATAGACCAGCACCCCTGCTGAAGCAGCAGCGCTGGTCCGCAGCAGCAGCGACCAGCGCAGCCGGGGTCAGTTCGCGGGGGCGGAGATGGTTCCGGCGACGGGCCGGGGCCTTCGCGCCAGCTCCACCGTCCGCCGAATGGACCAGTACAGCAGAACAACCAGCAGGACATTGCGGGCAGTCAGCACCGCAGCCATCACCGGATTGGCATGAATCAGGGGAGTGTAAAACAGCGGATAGATCACGAAGGTGGTGACGGCGATCGCCATCAGCAGGGCGGCGGGAACTTTCCACCGCTCCCAGTCATGCGTCAGTCCCGCGATGACGACCGGTGCCAGCCAGATGATGAACTGCGGTGAGCCGACCTTGTTGAAGACAATGAATGCGGTAGTCATCATCAGTGCACCTTCGAGGAAAAGTTCCTCCCGTTCGGCGCCCTTACGCAGAGCCCACACCATCAGCAGTGCCGCCACCGCCGCCGCCAGCAGGAACAGCGGCTGCATCATCACCGCCGCCGCCGCTGCTCCGGGGCCATAGACCTCGGTTGAATTGATGGCGAGATTGTCCGCGATCTTTGCGCCACCAATGTGGAAAACGCTCAGCCAGACCCACGGCGTAGAGAACGTGGCTTCCAACTGCATGCCGCGTTGGCCCTGGTTGGTGAGGAAGTCAAACAAATGCTTCCCGCCCCCTGCCAGGAACGTGCCCAGCACCACCACGGCGCTGACCAAGACCCCGGTGGCAAGAATCTTCAGCCGCTTCCTGCTGACAATGACAATAGGCGCGATGACCGCCGCGGGCCAGACCTTGATCCAGGTGGCGATGCTGAGCAGGACGGTGGCCAGCAGCGGCCTTTTGGCGGCGAAGAGCAGGGCCACCAGGACAATCGGGGCGGTAATGCCCTCCACCCGGGCAAAGCTCAAATAACCCAGAAACACGGTGAACACCAGCCACCACCAGGCCGGAGCAATGCCGCTGACCCGGCGCGTGCCGCGGGTCAGGTACACCATGGCCCCGGCATTGAGCACAGTGATGATGAGCATCCAGATCAGCAGGTAGACGTCCGGTCCGGCTATGTTGGCCAGGAAGATGGGAATCTGGGCCAGCACGGGGTAGACCCAGGGGCTGATGTTCCCTTCCATATCCGGCGGGTTGAAACCCGCCAGAGCCCACTGCCGGTACTGCTCAGTGTCGCTGAAGGTCGTGCCATGGATGACGAACGACATCATCCAGGCAAGGAAATACAGATGAACCACGGCAAAGCCCCACCAGACACTGCTGGGCCGTGCGAACCATGCCACCGCGGCCGGCGGCAGAAGGGCACCGCGGATGCGAAGCAGCAGGGCAAAGAATTTTACCGAAATCTCAGGACTCCTTGACGGCGTCAACAGGCTCTTCGGCCCGCTTGCCCAGCACATAGAGCCGACGGACGGACCAGCAGAACAGCACTACCAGGAGCACATTCCGGATGGTCAGCACCAGCGCCATCAGCGGGTTGTTGTGGCTCAGTGCGTCATAAAACAGCGGGTACACAAAGAACGTGGCCACGGCAATGCCGATCAGCATGGCGGCAGGGACGCGCCATTCCTTCCAGCAGTGCGCCAGCCCGACGGCGACGGCCGGGGCCAGCCAGACCATGAACTGAGGCGAGCCGACCTTATTAAAGACGACGAACGCCGTCGCCATGG
>JBBSSN010000068.1:0-8809 GCA_038242035.1 Actinomycetales bacterium | reverse complement strand
GGCTACCTGCTCGCGGACGCCACCAAGAAGGTCGCCACCTCGGACCCGTCCGCGCACTTCGCGATCATTGATGACAACTCGATAAACCTGCCGAACGTGAAGCCGGTTGTCTATGACACGGCGCAGGCCGCATTCCTGGCCGGGTATGCCGCAGCCGCGCAGACAAAGACCGGCAAGGTGGGCACCTTCGGTGGCATCAACATCCCGACCGTGACGATCTTCATGGATGGCTTTGCAGACGGCGTGAAGTACTACAACGAGAAGAAGGGCAAGTCCGTAGCGTTGCTGGGCTGGGACAAGGACACCCAACAGGGCGTCTTCACGAACACGTTCGACGTTGTCCAGGAAGGCACCAAGGCCACCAACAACCTGCTCAACGACGGCGCCGACGTCATCATGCCGGTCGCTGGCCCGCTGGGCAAGGGCGCCGGCGACGCGATCCTGGCCGCCAATAAGGCCGGCAAGGACGCGAAGCTGGTCTGGGTTGATTCCGACGGCTACCTCAGTGCTCCGGCCTTCAAGTCGGTGCTGCTGACCTCCGTGATGAAGCAGATGGGCGAGGCTGTGGAGACCATCGTCAAGGATGACAAGGGTGGAAAGTTCGATCCGACCCCGTACATCGGCACACTGGAGAACGACGGCGTCGGACTGGCTCCGTTCCACGACATGGACGCCAGCGTCAGCGCCGACACGAAGTCCGAAATCGATGCGATCAAAAAGGACATCATCTCCGGCAAGCTGACAGTGGAATCCGCGGCAAGCCCAAAGAAGTAGCACCGCCTGAAGAAGCAGCTCCGCCCGAAGAAGTAGCACCGCCTGAAGAAGCAGCTCCGCCCGAAGAAGCAGCTCCGCCAGAACAAGCAGCCCAGCAGTACCTGATGCCAGAAGCATGGGTCCCTGCGCCGCCGTCGCCGCCACGTTCAAGGTGGCGGTGACGGCGGCGCAGCGGCGCGTCCTGGGCATGCGCCCGCTACCGCCCTCCGGCACAAACTTTAGATTGGTTGAAACCTTGAAACTCGAGCTCAAGGGCATTACCAAGAGCTTCGGCTCGCTGGTGGCCAACGACCACATAGATCTTGTGGTCGAACCCGGCGAGATCCACAGCCTGCTCGGCGAAAACGGTGCCGGCAAGTCGACCTTGATGAACGTCCTCTACGGACTTTATGAGCCCACGTCCGGCGAGATCCTGGTGGACGGTAAGCCGGTTAAGTTTGCCGGTCCCGGGGACGCGATGGCCGCCGGAATCGGCATGGTCCACCAGCACTTCATGCTGGTTCCCGTCTTCACCGTTGCCGAAAATGTCGCCCTGGGGCGGGAAAGCACAGGCTTCGCCGGCATTCTGGACCTGGAACAGACCAGGGCTAAGATCCGTGAAATCTCGGCAAAATATGGTTTCAACGTTGACCCCGACGCCGTGATCGAGGAACTGCCCGTGGGTGTGCAGCAGCGCGTGGAGATCATCAAGGCGCTCGTCCGCGATGCGCACGTCCTGATTCTCGACGAGCCCACGGCCGTGCTGACGCCGCAGGAAACCGACGAGCTGATGAACATCATGCGCCAGCTCAAAGCCGGCGGCACATCGATCGTGTTCATTTCGCATAAGCTCCGTGAGGTCAAGGCCATTTCGGACCGCATTACCGTGATCCGGCGCGGGAAGGTCGTTGGCAGCGCCGAACCCAGCGCCTCAACCACCGACCTGGCATCGATGATGGTGGGGCGCTCCGTCAGTCTGAGCCTGGACAAGGCACCCGCGCAGCCCGGAGAGGAGATCTTCCGGATCCGCAACCTTACTGTCATGTCCGACGTCGGCACCCGGCTGCTCGACGACGTTTCCTTTTCCGTGGCCACCGGGGAAATCCTGGCCGTCGCCGGGGTGCAGGGAAACGGCCAAACGGAATTGACCGAGGCCGTGCTGGGACTGCGTAAGCACGTCCGGGGTTCGGTCACCCTCGACGGCCACGAACTCGTGGGGCGATCCGTCCGGCAGGTACTGGACGCCGGGGTCGGCTTCGTGCCGGAGGACCGCACGGCCGATGGACTGGTAGGCAGTTTCAGCATCGCTGAGAACCTGGTGCTGGACCTCTACGGGAAGAAGGAATTCTCCCGGGGTTCCATGATGAACCGGAGCGCCATCGCCGAACACGCAGCGCGTAAGGTCGAGGAGTTTGATGTCCGCACGCCCTCCGCCCGGGCGGCAGCGGATACGCTTTCCGGCGGAAACCAGCAGAAAGTGGTGCTGGCGCGCGAACTGTCCCGACCATTGAAACTTTTCATCGCCTCCCAGCCCACCCGTGGGGTGGACGTTGGGTCCATCGAATTCCTGCACAAACGGATTGTTGCCGAAAGGGACCAAGGCACCCCGGTCATCATTGTCTCCACCGAGCTTGATGAGGTGCTGGAGTTGGCGGACCGCATTGCGGTGCTTTACGCCGGCCGGCTGATGGGCATTGTGCCGGGGAAGTCCTCCCGCGATCTGCTCGGCCTGATGATGGCCGGTCTCACAGCGGAGGAAGCCACCGCCCAGCTCAGCACCATCCCGACCTCAGAAGGAGAGCCGTCATGACGGACGCGCAGACGGAACCAGCGCCCTACGGCAACGCGGCTCCGAACGAAGAAACAGCACCGGCCGGCAGCGCCGGGGAAGCAGACCTGACGGGAGCGGACGCGCCGATGAGGCTGCCGGAATCCGGCCACGGCAAAAACGGTCCCGGGAAAAAGGGCCCCGGCAAAAAAGATGCGGAGACCGGCGACGGACTCATCCGTGAAATCATGACCGGCAGCGGCCTTGTCTCGCTGCTGGCCGTCGTCGTCGCGCTGCTGATCGGCGCAATACTCATAGCGGTCACCGATTCACGCGTCGCGGCGGCCGCCGGGTATTTTTTTGCCCAGCCCGGGGACACCTTCGCGGCCATGTGGGCCGCCGTCTCGGAGGCCTATGGAGCGCTCCTCAGAGGCGCCACCTATGACCCGGGCGCGCGGACCTGGCTCGGTCAGCTGGGAATCTTTGAAACGCTCACCTTCGCCACGCCGCTGATCCTGGCAGGGCTCTCGGTGACGATCGCCTTCCGTGCCGGACTGTTCAATATTGGTGCGCAGGGGCAGATCATCCTGGGCGCCATTTTTGCCGGCGCGATCGGCTTCGGCATTGATCTTCCACCGGGCATTCACCTGCTGGCGGTGATCATCGGCGGAGCAGTCGGCGGCGCCATCTGGGGCGGCATTGCCGGATTCCTCAAGGCCCGCACGGGGGCGCATGAGGTCATTGTGACGATCATGCTCAACTACATCGCCGTCAACCTGGTGCTCTACCTGCTCAAGAATCAGCTCAAGGATCCCGGCAGCTCCAACCCCGTCAGCCCTCCGATGCACCAATCCGCACTGTTCCCGTTGCTGCTGGGCCCGAACTTCCGGCTGCATGCCGGCTTTATCCTGGCGGTGCTGGCGGTGATCGCGGTGGCGTGGCTGTTGAATAGGTCCACGCTGGGTTTTGAATTCAGGGCCATTGGGGCCAATCCCAACGCGGCCAGGACAGCCGGCATGGTTGTGTCCCGCGGTTACATTCTGGTCATGCTGATCTCCGGCGCCCTCTCCGGGCTGGCCGGCGTGGCGCAAATCTCCGGGACCGAGAGGTCTCTGGACGCGGAGGTGGCCGGCAACATCGGTTTCGATGCCATTACCGTGGCGTTGCTGGGACGCTCTACGCCGTGGGGAACTTTCTTCGCGGCTCTGCTCTTCGGCGCGTTTAAGGCCGGCGGGACGTCCATGGCGGTCAATGCTGACGTTTCCATCGACATCGTGCTGGTGGTCCAGTCCCTCATTGTGCTCTTTATCGCCGCGCCGCCACTGGTCCGCGCCATCTTCAGGATCAAATCCGGGCCGACCAAAAACAAGCCGGCCAAAAACAAGTCGATCGAAACCATGACCACCGGGGGAGCTGCAGTATGAGCACCGTGATCAGCACCAAATCCAGCACCGACAACACCGTGCTGCGGGATCAGCTTGCCGTCCGGAGCTGGAAGATCCCGATCGTCTTTGCCGTCCTGGCGGTGTTCGCCGTCGTCGTTTTCGCCGTCTTCGGACCCGAGGGCCACGCGACCTTCCGGCTTTCCCAGGAACAGGATGCCTGGCAGCTGCCGAACCTGGTGCTGCCGGCGAAGATCTCCGGCGTTGTCGCGTCCCTGGGCTGCGTTGCGTTGGCTGTTATGTCCTACCTGCAGACCAAGGCAGCCGGCCGCACCGCCCGATGGGTGAGTTCGAGCTTCACGGTAGTGTTCGTTGCCGGCTTCCTGATCTGGATCATCGGCGGCACCAAAACGCAGAACATCACGCTGGTGGGGCTGTTCACCGGCGCCATGCTGATTGTCACGCCGCTGGTGTTCGGCTCGCTCTCCGGCGTGCTGTGCGAGCGCTCCGGTGTCGTTAACATCGCCATTGAGGGCCAGCTGCTGGCCGGTGCCTTTACCGCCGCGCTGGTCGGTTCCATCACCGGTAACGCCTTTGCCGGACTGTTTGCCGCAGCCGTTGCCGGTCTCCTGGTCGGATTTTTGCTGGCGGCGTTCAGCATCAAATACCTGGTCAACCAGATCATCGTCGGGGTGGTGCTGAACGTCCTGGTGGCGGGTCTGACGGGCTTCCTCTTTGAAAAGATCATGAAAATCAAGGTGGCGGGGGCCACCATCTACAATCAGCCCCCGCACCTGCCGAATCTTCCGATTCCACTGTTGAGCGAGATCCCGATCATTGGCCCGACGTTCTTCCGGCAGTCCGTTCTGGGCTACCTGATGCTGGTGCTCGTAGCCGGCATCTGGTTTGCCCTGTTCCGAACCCGCTGGGGGCTGCGCATCCGTGCCGTGGGCGAACACCCGCAGGCGGCCGACACCATGGGGATCAACGTCAATCGGACCCGGTTCCTGAACGTCCTGGCCGGCGGCGCCGTCGCCGGTGTCGGCGGAGCGTACTTTACCTTGGTGGCCGTGAGCAGTTTCAGCAAGGACATGACCGGCGGCCTTGGCTTCATTGCCCTGGCGGCCCTGATCTTCGGCCGATGGAACCCGATCGGCGCCTTCCTGGCCGCGCTGCTGTTCGGCGTGGCAGGGAACCTGAAGAGCATCCTGCAGCTGGCGGTGACACCGGTGGATGGCCAGTTCCTGGCGATGCTGCCGTACGCGCTGACCATTCTGGCCGTGGCCGGGCTGGTGGGCAAGTCGCGGGCACCAGCAGCCAGCGGCGTCCCGTATGTGAAAGGCTAAGGTATGGCGGATCACAAGGGCGGCGCGGACGACGGCGGCGCAATTGACTGGGAGGCGCTGGCAGCCGCCGCGCACGCGGCGATGCTGCATGCCTACGCGCCGTACTCCAGATTTCCGGTGGGCGCCGCCGCACTGACGGAGGACGGCAGAATCGTCAGCGGCGCCAATGTTGAGAACGCCAGCTACGGGCTCAGCCTCTGCGCCGAATGCACCATGGTGGGCAATCTGCAGATGACCGGCGGCGGACGGCTGTCGGCGTTTTACTGCGTGGATTCCATCGGCGCACTGCTGATGCCGTGCGGACGCTGCCGGCAGTTGCTGTATGAATTTAGGGCGCCCGGCATGGTCCTGATGACCACTGCGGGTATTAGGACCATGGACGATGTGCTGCCCGATGCATTCGGCCCCCAACACCTGGAGGAAATATCGTGACCGACACTTTTGACGCCGTCGACATCATCCGCACCAAACGGGACCGCGGGACGCTCAGCCGGGCGCAAATCGACTGGACCATCGATGCGTACACGCGCGGGACCATCGCCGAGGAGCAAATGTCGGCCCTGAACATGGCTATCCTGCTCAACGGAATGAACCGGGAGGAAATCTCGGCCTGGACCGCTGCCATGATTGCGTCCGGGGAACGGATGGACTTCTCCGGCCTGCGAAGCCCCGCCGGCGCCGTCAAGGCCACCAGCGACAAGCATTCCACCGGCGGTGTGGGGGACAAGATCACCTTGCCGCTGGCGCCACTGGTTGCCGTGTTCGGCGTCGCCGTGCCGCAGCTCTCCGGCCGCGGGCTCGGGCACACCGGCGGAACATTGGACAAGCTCGAGTCGATCCCCGGCTGGCGGGCCGAGCTCAGCAATGCTGCCATGATGCGCCAACTCAGCGAGGTGGGCGCCGTCATCTGCGCCGCGGGCGCTGGTTTGGCTCCGGCGGATAAGAAGCTCTACGCCCTGCGTGACGTTACCGGCACGGTGGAAGCCATCCCGCTGATTGCCTCCTCGATCATGAGTAAGAAAATCGCCGAGGGCACCGGTTCCCTGGTGCTGGACGTAAAAGTCGGCTCCGGCGCCTTCATGAAGACCGAGGCGATGGCCCGGGAGCTGGCCGAAACGATGGTGGCCCTCGGCCAGGATGCCGGTGTCCACACCGTTGCGCTATTGACCAATATGGCCACCCCACTGGGTCTGACGGCAGGGAACGCGATCGAGGTGCAGGAGTCGGTGGAGGTACTCGCCGGCGGCGGCCCGGAAGACGTCGTCGAACTGACCATCCGGCTGGCGGAGGAAATGCTGGCCGGCGCCGGCGTCCACGATGCCGATCCGGCCGCCGCCCTGCGGGACGGCCGGGCCATGGACGTCTGGAAAAGGATGATAGCCGCCCAGGGCGGCAATCCCGATGCCCCGTTGCCGCAGGCGCAGGAATCCGAGGTGATCTATGCACCGGCCGACGGGGTCCTGGTGCAATTGGATGCGCTGGCCGTCGGCGTCGCCGCGTGGCGGCTGGGAGCAGGCCGGGCGCGCAAGGAAGACGCAGTGCAGGCCGGAGCCGGGGTGCGGTTGCATGCCAAACCCGGTGCCATGGTGCGGGCCGGGGAGCCGCTGATGACGCTGCTCACGGACACCCCGGAGAAGTTCGAACGGGCCCGCGAGGCATTGGCTGACGCGGTGCTGATAGCGCCCGAAGGCTCGCGCCCGGACCAGCAGCTTGTGCTCGCTCGCATCGACTAGAGCCGCGACCGGAAGACTCCTACTCCAGGTGGAGGAGAACGGCGTAATGTAGGCCTAAAGACTGATGGTTCGCGTGAGCTTCGCGTGGGAAACTATAAATGGCCCCACCCCCGGAGAGGAATCGTCCCCAGTGGACCTGCTGAATGCCTTACCCCACCTATTGGGCGAGCTAAACCGTTTGATTGAGCACTCGGCAAACCAATGGTGGATAGTGCCGTTGGTTATGCTCTTCTGCCTGATCGATGGATTCTTTCTGTTCCTCCCCAGCGAAACAGCCATTGTGGCCCTCGCCGCGATCTCCTCCAAGCTGGGGGAGCCGAACATCTGGCTGCTGCTGGTCGGTGGCGCCATCGGTGCCATCATGGGCGACAATATCGCTTATTTTCTGGGGCGCAAGCTCGGTGTCAGCCGTTTCCGCTGGATGCGCCGGCCGCGGACGGCGAAGGCCTTTGAATGGGCGCGCAAGGAGCTGGATAAGCGCGGAGCCGTCCTGATTTTCACCGCACGGTATATTCCGGTGGGCCGGATAGCCGTCAACTTCACCGCGGGCGCAACGCGCTTCCCCTGGAAGAATTTCTTCTGGCTGGACTTCGCCGCGGCCCTGACCTGGTCCGGGTATTCGGTGGGTATCGGTACTTTTGCGGGGCGGTGGGTCCATCACAACCCGCTGCTTGGCGTGGGCGTCGCAATCGTGTTTGCGATCATCATGGGATTCATCGTCGACCACGCGATGAAGTTCATTCTCCGATGGGTCGGCAGACGGGCCGGATCAAAGGCCGCAGCGGCAGATCAGGGCGCGGCGGATCAGAGTGCCGCAGGTCAGGGCACGGCAGATCAGGGCACGGCAGATCAGGGCACGGCGGATCAGGGTGCCGCAGGTCAGGGCACGGCAGATCAGGGCACGGCAGATCAGGGTGCCGCAGGTCAGGGCACGGCAGATCAACCGTCGGCCAATCAGCCAGAGGCGGATCGGTCGACGGCGGCCGGTGGTGTGCCGCCGTCGGCTGAGGGTATGCCTGCCGGCGGCGAGCGGGCTGACAGCGCCAGAGTTGAGGGCGTTAGAGTTGAACCGTGACTGAATCCGCGCAAGACGCCATGACCGCATCCGAGAAGACTTTGGACCTGCAGAGCCTGCCGAAAGTTTCCCTGCACGACCATTTGGACGGAGGTCTCCGGCCCGCCACCATCATCGAACTGGCAGCGGCGGCCGGGCACAAGCTGCCCTCCACGGACCCGGTGGCCTTGGGCCAGTGGTTCCGCGAGTCGGCTGATTCCGGCTCGCTGGTCCGCTACCTGGAAACCTTCGACCACACCATCGCGGTAATGCAGACGCGGGAGGGCCTGATCCGGGTGGCCCGGGAGTTCGTTGAAGATCTGGCGGACGACGGCGTCGTATACGGCGAAGTGCGCTGGGCACCCGAGCAGCACCTGAGGGCCGGCCTGACTCTGGATGAAACGGTTGAAGCCGTGCAGGAAGGGCTGGAAGCCGGGGTGGCCCTGGTGGAGGAATCAGGACGGCATATTCAGGTGGGGCAGCTGATCACGGCCATGCGCCACGCGGACCGCGGTCAGGAAATAGCGGAGCTCGCCGTGCGGCACCGAAACTCCGGCGCCGTCGGCTTTGACATCGCCGGCGCCGAAGAAGGCTTCCTGCCGTCCCGGTTCAAGGATGCTTTCACGTACCTCGCCGAACATAATTTCCCGACGACGGTGCATGCCGGCGAGGCCGCCGGGCTGGAGAGCATCCAGGATGCGCTGGTTCACGGACGTGCTCAGCGGCTGGGCCACGGCGTGCGGATCGCGGAAGATATTGAGGTGGAGTACATC
>JBBSSN010000067.1:0-8817 GCA_038242035.1 Actinomycetales bacterium | reverse complement strand
TAAGGAGGCCATCATGACAACAGCTGTTGCCAGCCGCGAGTTGAACGCCCTGGACCGCTGCGACCGCTGCGGAGCTCAAGCAGATGTCCGCGTTGTGCTGGACTCCTCAGGCGGTGAACTGCTCTTCTGCGGGCACCATGCCCGGGGTGTCGAGCCCACATTGAAGCCGCTTTCCTCGCAATGGCAGGATGAGACGGCCCGCCTTCACCAAAAGGACCCCGTCCTGGTTGACGACTGACAGAGTTGACGACTGTCGGGTTGACGACTGATTGGCTTTCGGATAACTGATTGGCTTTCAGATAAACGAGATAGGAAGGGCCCCTCCATTGGAGGGGCCCTTCCTATCTCTACCGTTCCTGTCTCTACCGGGCCGCTATTAGTCCAGGTAGTCGCGCAGTACCTGAGACCGCGAGGGGTGCCGCAGTTTGGACATCGTCTTGGACTCGATCTGCCGGATACGCTCACGCGTCACGCCATAGACCTTGCCGATTTCGTCTAAAGTCTTCGGCTGTCCATCGGTCAGCCCGAAGCGCATGGCGACTACGCCGGCCTCACGCTCGGAGAGTGTGTCCAACACCGAGTGCAGTTGCTCCTGCAGCAGCGTAAAGCTGACGGCGTCGGCCGGAACCACGGCTTCGGAGTCTTCGATCAGGTCGCCGAACTCCGAGTCCCCGTCCTCGCCCAGAGGAGTATGCAGCGAGATGGGCTCGCGGCCGTACTTCTGAACCTCCACGACCTTCTCCGGCGTCATATCCAACTCGATGGCCAGCTCTTCCGGAGTGGGCTCGCGGCCCAGATCCTGCAGCATCTGCCGCTGTACACGGGCCAGCTTATTGATGACCTCCACCATGTGCACCGGGATGCGGATGGTGCGGGCCTGATCGGCCATGGCACGCGTGATGGCCTGACGGATCCACCAAGTGGCGTAGGTGGAGAACTTGAAGCCCTTGGTGTAGTCGAACTTCTCCACCGCACGAATCAGGCCCAGGTTCCCTTCCTGGATGAGGTCCAGGAACAGCATTCCGCGGCCGGTGTAACGCTTGGCCAGCGAGACAACCAGCCGAAGGTTGGCTTCGAGCAGGTGGTTCTTGGCCCGCTTGCCGTCATGGATGACCCACTGAAGTTCGCGCTTGAGTTTGTCATCGATCTTGCCCTTGTCGGCCGCAAGGTCAGCGGCAAGCTTCTCCTCGGCAAAAAGGCCGGCCTCAATCCGCAAGGCGAGGTCAACTTCCTGCTCAGCGTTAAGCAGCGCGACCTTACCGATTTGCTTGAGGTAGTCCTTAACCGGGTCCGCAGTGGCACCGGCAGACATGACCTGCTGGACGGGCGCGTCATCGTCATCGGCATCGGAGTAGACGAAACCGCGCCCCGTCTTCTCGGGTACAATCTCAACGGTCTCAGTGTTTGTATTGGTCCGTGACTCGTCATCATCAACGGTCCCCGCGTCCTCGGTTTCGTGATCCTGAGATCCCTTCGAGGCCCTCCCGCGGGTGGCCTTGGCAGGCGCGCCTGCAGGCTTAGCCTGGCGTCCGCGGGCCTTAGGAGCGGCATCCTCGCCATCAGAGGCGGCCGCTTTCTTGGCCGCGATGGTGGCTGCACGCTTCTGCGCCGGCGTCAGTGTGGCGGACGCGTCGGGAGCCTCAGCTGCAGCAGCAGACTTGACAGCGTTGCCGACGGCGGCGGCAGCCGTACGGGAGGCACCGGTTTTCGCTGCAGGAGCCTTCTTCGGGCCAGCTGCAAGGGGTGCCGAGGCATCAACCTCGGAAGTAACAGAGTCATTGCTCTTGGCAGTGTCAGACACAGAAAACCTTTCTTGCGGCGGTCTGTGGAGTCACCTACGGGCAACACCACTATGACCCTGTCAAGTCCGCGATGTCGTACACACACCATCGCAACCTGCAGAGCCACTAGGTATAACTACCAGCAAGCCGACATTGTTCCCGTCGGTGTGAGGAGTTTCCCCGGCAACTGCACTTGGCAAACGCAACGGAGGTGAATCACGGACCCAACCGGGTCGCGGCTTCCAGTCTCTCACGATAATTCGCAGGGAACGATATCCATCCCGGCCCTTGGCCGGAATCTAGGCCGGCTTGCGCCAGGAGGTGCGCCGGTTCCGGGCCCAGCTGCAGATGCAGCCGCGGCTGATCAGTTCATCCAGCAGCACCGCCAGGGGGTAGCCGCCGACTTCCCGCAGCGCCAGCTGGAGGTAGGCGTCCGCACTGGAGCCGCGTCCCCGGCTCCAGTGAGTCCACGCCAACATGGTCAATACGGCCGCCCGCGGCGCGGCACTCCCGGCCCGGGACAGATAGGTCAGCAGCTCGTCCGTAACATCCAGCTTCTTCCAATCCGGATCGCTCGAACCCTCACCCATGAGGATCGGCCCAAAGTCCTGGACCGCCAAATCCTGCCCCCGGTCATCCCGCAATCGGCTAAAGCTTCGCCGCAGGGCATCCTGCTCGCTCCGGCATGGTTCCCTGGTCACGGGCCGTGCCACACCGTGCTCCGAGTCAGTGAGCAAGCCGCACGCCAGGGCTCCTTCGAATGCCAGCCGCGCACTGACACTGGCCAGGACCAGTATTGAGTCGCGCACGGTCACGCTTTGCAACGATGCCAGCAGGTAGCCAGCGGTGGACGCATTAGGCGGTTCCGGCCAACGCAGAATTGCCAGCTCCCAAACCTGGAGCACTGCCATGAACTGCTCCCGCTCCCGCTGCCGCCCTGCCAGCAGTGCATCGTGTTTGTGCAGTTCCCGCTGCACGGCCGCAACATCAACATCCGAAGGGGTCACAACGGCGGAGCCGGCCCGTGCCGCGGGATCCACCAGCGCACTGCCACGAAAAACCAGTTCCGCATTCAATGCGCTGTTGGTGATCTCTTCCAACGGCCGCCCCGGCCAGCCGCAGCATGCTCCGTCTGTACAGAGATAATTGCGCCAATGCTCGGGCCCCAGATACCACTTATCCCGCACCGGCATACCCGCCTGGACCAGGGAACGGCCCAGCGTCCTGATCATTTCCCGGTAAGGAGTATGTCCCTTCAACTGCCAGTCACTTTCTCCAAAGACGGCCAACAGCACACCGTCGGCAGCTTCGTCCGCCCGGAGTGTGGAGCAGATGTAATCGGCGAAATCGCGCAGGCCACCGCCCCCGTGCCTGGGAAGATCCACGCGTAACGTGGCGCCGACGCTCCCGGTGGCCAAGGTGAGGCAGACCAGGCTGTTGGTGGGCCAGTAGCCCACCGCGTGCGGAATGTAGCTGAGAATATCTTCGCCGGAGCTGATGGAAAGTCGCTGTTCGGTAGTCATGGTCCAACTGTCCGTCCGTCCCGGCGCCGCGCCCAGAGGGCAGCTGTTGATTGTGCACCGAACGCCGGTGAAAGTGCCTGTGCAGGGCTAGTCTGCCGACTTTCCCTTGTCCCTGTCGCTCGAACCGCCCCTGCCGCTCGTGCCGCTCCGGCCGCTCGAACCGTTCCGGCCACGCAGCTCCGCCCGGTACTGCCGCCGTCGTCGCCGGTTGTCCGAAAGCGCGGCGCGCAACGGCGGCAGCAAAAGGCCCTCCAGCGCCATCTGCTTGCGCACAGCCCGCCGGCAGGACACCACCCCCCACGCTCCCACTGCCAGGACAAGGAACTGCACGGAAAGGGCAATCCGGAAGGAATCGAGCGAATACAGGTCACCATGGGAGAACCCGCTGTTATTGAGCAGGTCCAGCACCAATCCCACGATGTACATGGTGAGCAGGGAGGCGCAGAAGCCGCCAATATTGACGATTCCGGTCGCTGTGCCCATTCGGTGCGAGGGATTATAGGTCCGGGCGAAGTCGAAGCCAATCATCGATGCCGGGCCGCCCAATGCCAGCACCAGCACCAGCACCAGCAGCAGCCACAATGGCGACCTTCCCGGATACAGCAGCGTGGCGAGCCACACGACGGCGATAGCCGCCGCGATCAGCAGCACCATGGTGGAGCGCCGCAGGGGATGCCGGCCGACCCAGCCGCCCAACAGCGGCCCACAGATAATGCCGACGACGACGAACAGGCTCATCAGCAACGTCACCACGACCGGGTCAACCCCCTGCGCGGATGCCAGAAAGGGGTAGCCCCACGTCATGATGAAAACCGTGCCGGAGAACTGGGTGGTGAAGTGGCTCCACATGCCCAACCTGGTGCCGGGCTGTTTCCAGGCTTTCGTAATAGCCGTTGCTGTTTCCCGCAGGCCTTGCGCCGTCCTGGAATCCGGCTCGCCTGCGGGCTGGTTGCGTAACAGTGCCGCTGCCAGTACGAAGGCCAGCAGTGACAGTCCGGCAACGCCCAGGAAGGCCGGGCTCCAACCGAAAGCGTGCAGGACCAGCGCAAACGGGATCACACTGATCAGCTGTCCCAGCTGCCCCAGCTGGCCGGTCAGCTGGGTCAACAACGGGACCCTCGAGGCGGGAAACCATGCCGGGATCAGCCGCAGAACGGCAATGAATGTCATCGCATCTCCGGCACCCACCAGCACCCGGCCCACGATGCCGGCCGGGACTGAGGTCGCCGCAGCCAGCTGGACCTGGCCCAGGCACATCAGCACCGCGCCGGAGGCGATCATCAGCCGAGGACCGAAGCGGTCCACCAGCACCCCTACGGGTATTTGCAGTCCCGCGTAAACCAACAGCTGCAGCACGGTAAAGGCAGACAACGCGGACGCGGTGGCCTCGAAGCGGGCAGTTGCTTCCAGTCCCGCGACGCCAAAGGAAGTCCGGGCCGTAATAGCGATCAGATAGGCGAAAACTCCAACGCCCCAGACAAACCAGGCACGCCCGTACCCACCGCCGGACAAAGTGCCGTGCCCCTGTGTCGTGCTCGTCGGTTGGCCAAGGCCGGTTCCGCTCCCGCTGGTTTTCACACAACCATCTTAGATGCGGGACGCGTCCGGTATTTCCGCCGCGGTGGTTACCGGTCCGCGCCGGCTCTCAGGAGCTGCCGCGGTAGTTACCGGCCCGCGGTGGCTGCCAGCCCGGTTGGGCGCCGGCTCTCAGGAGCTGCCGCCGTCGTTCTCCCGTTCCTGGCTGGCCAGGTAGGCCTCCACGGCTGCCCCCAAGGCATCCGCGTCCGGCAGCTCGTCGTTCTCGCCCGCCAGCAGCGAACGGCGCGCCGTTCCCTTGGCCCGGTCATCGAACTGACTCTCCAGGTTATGCACCACGGCCTGGACCTCTGCGGAACCCTGCGTCTGCTCCGCGATCTGCCGCTCCACGTCCCGTCCTGCTTCCCGGAGACGCTCGCTGGGCAGCATCAGCGATGCCACCGCGCCCAGGTGCTCCAGTCCGGCGACGGCGGCGGGCGGGTACTCGGCGTCGGCCAGGTAATGCGGAACGTGGATCGCGTAGCCGGCCACGTTCCGTCCGGCCTCCTGCAGCCGGAATTCCAGCAGGTGTCCGACGGCGGACGGCAGGTCCACGGTGGCCTGCCAGGTCGAGATTCCCTCAATCAGCTCGGGCCTGTTGCCGTGCACGGTCACGCCGATCGGGCGCGTGTGCGGGACAGGCATCGGGATGGAGTGCACCCACGCCACCAGATTAACATCGAAGCGTTTGACCAGCTTCAGCACGGCACCAGTGAACCGCTCCCATTGCAGATCCGGTTCATTACCGGTCAGGAACAGGAAGGGCTGATTGAGCGCATCCTTCATTCGGTACAGCGCCAGCCGCGGCTGCTGGTAATCGGTCAGACGGTCCTGGGCGAAGGTAATCCGCGGCCGACGGGAGCGGTAATCAATGAGCTGATCGATATCGAAAAATGCCACCGGCTCGCAGTCCAGCTGCCCCAGCAATTCAGTGGTGATCTGCGAGACGACGTGACCGGCGTCGGAAAAGCCGGAAAAACCCATGAGCATATTCAGTCCGCGCAGATCCTCCTGCTGCAACAGCGCGTCGTTGAGGGCATACAGCCCGGACGGCTCCATAAACGGTGTGTACTCGATGTCTTTCACTTTCTTCCTCCACGAACCATGGCCCGGCGTTCTCGTCCGCCCGTGGGCGGACATCTTCAGTACCTTTATCAGCTCAGTACTGCTATCAGTTACTAGAACGCCTTAGCTACCCGGAAACATTCCTGCCTCCGACGCACCCGGGGCGGAGTCAGCCATTTCGGTCCATGTTCATGGTAGCTGCGACCCGCCGCTTTACTGTCCATGTGCCTCCTCGGACTACGATCATATTCAGAGCCGGAAACGGTACCCACCCACAACCAGCGAGGATCAGTATTCGTGTTCAAAAATCATGAAGTAACTCTCCGTGCCATAGCCAAAGACCTCAAAAAAGATGACTCCCAGGCCCTGGTGGTCGGCGTTGGGCAAGGCCCCAACGGGCCCGTCCTTTTAGACAACCCCCTGCCCGTCAAGGCCGCGAATGCGCTGGCTGCGTCACTGCAGGTTCTGGGCATTACCGGTGCCGCCGATGAAGTTCGTCGCTTGCCCGGTGTCCCGGAGGTCGGTGCCCAGGTGCTGGTGCTCTCCGGCGTCGGTAAGCTCACCGATAACCAGACCAGCGAAGAGGCGCTGCGCCGAGCGGCCGGGTCCGCGGTCCGGCAGCTCGCCGGCGTGAGTTCAGTCGCCGTCGCCCTTCCGACGACGACGGTAGGCCAGGCGGCCGCCGTGGCTGAGGGTGCCGCCCTCGGAGCCTATTCCTACACCGGTCACCGCGCCGCCGACGCCGCGAAGACCGACGTCGAAACCATCACCATCTTCACCCCGGCAGCGGAGGACCCCGAGCTGGCAGCGGCTCTGGAACGGGCCACCATCATCGCCAGGGCCGTAAACGCCACCCGCTCGCTGGTGAACGAACCTCCGAGCCATCTCTACCCGGAGACGTTCGCGGAAGCGGCCAAGGACCTGGCTAAGGGGCTGCCCGTCAAGGTCACCGTCATGGACGAAAAGCGGCTGGAACGCGAGGGCTTCGGCGGGATCCTGGGCGTCGGCCAGGGGTCATCGCGCCCGCCGCGGATGGTCAAGGTGGAATACGCACCGGTGCGGGCCAAGGTCAAGCTGGCATTTGTCGGTAAGGGCATCACCTTCGACAGTGGTGGAATTTCCCTCAAGCCCGCCGGCAGCATGATGACAATGAAATGCGATATGGCAGGTGCGGCGGCGGTATTCAACGCACTGCTTGCCGTCGCCGAGCTGGGCCTACCGGTCAAGCTGACTGCCTGGCTGTGCCTTGCCGAGAACATGCCCTCCGCAACCGCCATCCGCCCCTCGGATGTACTGACCATGTTCGGCGGCAAGACCGTCGAAGTTCTGAACACCGACGCCGAAGGACGTCTGGTGATGGCCGACGGCCTCGCCGCGGCCTCGGCGGAATACCCTGATGCCATCCTGGATGTCGCAACCCTGACCGGCGCACAGGTGGTCGCGTTGGGGAACCGGGTTTCCGCAGTGATGGGCGACGACGGCGTCAGCGCCGCGGTGAAGGCCGCCGCGGACCGCGCCGGGGAACTCTTCTGGCCCATGCCTTTGCCGGAGGAACTGCGCCCGTCGCTGGATTCCCCGGTTGCGGATCTGGCCAACATCGGTGAGAAAATGGGCGGCATGATGACAGCCGCGGTATTCCTGAATGAGTTTGTCGGCAAGGCCAAGGACGGCTCAACGATTCCGTGGGCACACTTGGACATCGCCGGACCGGCCTTCAATGAAGGGGCTCCCTTCGGCTACACGCCCAAGCAGGCCACCGGCATCGCTGTGCGCACACTGGTCGCGTATGTGGAGGATGTGCTGGCCCGGACCGTCTGATCCGGCACCTGCTCCAACGCCTGCCACGGCCGGCAGCGCCATAGCCACCGGACGTGGCAGGTCACTCACATAGGGCCGTGAAACTCGACACAACTGGACATAACAATGTCATCTGCGGGCCTCGCAGGTGGAGCATGGTAGCTGTGAACGATAAGGTGAAGGCTGAAAGCCCTGACTGCTGGATTCAACGCTGCACAGGAATCCGGTACTGCGGGTAAGTCAGACCACGTTATTCAGTACCAGTGGTGAACAAAGTAGTGAACAAGAAAGCGCGCGACTAGCGCGTCAACCGATACGCGAGGGAGCGTCTAAGTGGCCGATCAGGCAGCTGCGCAAGAATTTGACATCCTGGTTCTCGGGGCTGGGAGCGGCGGCTATGCCGCGGCCCTCCGTGCCGTCCAGCTGGGCTTCACTGTTGGACTTGTCGAGAAAGGCAAGCTGGGCGGAACCTGCCTGCACAACGGTTGTATCCCCACCAAGGCGCTGCTGCACTCAGCGGAACTCGCTGATCACGCCCGCGACGCTGCCAAGTACGGCGTCAACGTCACGCTTGATTCCATTGATATGTCCGCCGTGAATGCCTACAAGGACGGCATCGTTGCCGGTAAGTTCAAGGGCCTCTCCGGCCTGATCAAGGGCAAGGGCATCACCGTCATCGAAGGCGAGGGCAAGCTCACCGCCGAGAACACCGTCACGGTGAACGGAACCGCCTACACCGGCAAGAACATCATTCTGGCCACCGGCTCCTACTCCCGCAGCCTGCCGGGGCTGGAAATCGGCGGCAAGGTCATCACCTCCGACACCGCCCTGACCATGGACTATCTGCCCAAGAGCGTCATCGTGCTCGGCGGTGGCGTCATCGGCGTTGAATTTGCGTCCGTCTGGAAGTCCTTCGGCGTTGACGTCACCATCATCGAGGGCCTGCCATCGCTGGTCCCCAATGAAGACGCTGCCATCATCAAGGTGCTGGAACGCACCTTCAAGAAGCGCGGTATCAAGTTCAGCACCGGCACGTTCTTCCAGGGCGTGGAGCAGAACGACGACGGCGTCAAGGT
>JBBSSN010000066.1:0-8863 GCA_038242035.1 Actinomycetales bacterium | reverse complement strand
GACGCTCGCCGTCGTGCTTCCCGTCATTTTACTTAACGCGCACCAGAACGCGTCCGTCTACCGCCCAAACGTTGATGTCCCGGTCATTGCCGCGCAGGCCAGGGACGTCGCCGGTTTCGCCCCCGCGGCGGCGGCACTGCCACAGGGCTGGAGCGTTAACTACGCGCGCTGGAAATTCGCCGGAGCAGACGGCGTGGCCTTCTGGGAGGTCGGTTATGTCTCGGCGTCCGGGAAGTTCATCTCGCTCAAACAAAGCGCGCACGCTAATCCTAGCTGGTTGGCGCAGAACGCCAACAATGCCCCGGTCACCGGGGAACGACAGGTCGGAGCGCACAGCTGGGAGCTCCGCGACAAACCCGGATCAGATAAATCGCTGATCCTCCCCTACCGAGGTACAACAATGATTCTCACCGGAAGCGCGCCCCTCACCGACTTCGACGTACTGGGCGCCGCGGCGATTGCCTCGGTCGATAACCAGCTCGTTTCCAGTGCCGGTGGCACTGCCCCCGGCACTGCCACCGGCACTGCCTCGCCGACCGTGGGGAGCGCCAAGTGAGCGGCCCGGAAGACGGCGTCAGGCTCGCACCGTCCGCTGACCTGCTGAAGCCGTCCGAGGCCTGGAAAAAGCTCAGTGACGGCAATCTGCGGTTCGTCAACGGTGCGTCTTCGCACCCGAACCAGGATGCCTCGCACCGGGCCTCGCTGGTGAACACGCAGCATCCCTTTGCGGTAATTTTCGGCTGTTCGGATTCCCGGCTGGCAGCTGAGATCATCTTCGATTTAGGTCTGGGCGACGCCTTTGTGGTCCGCACAGCGGGCCATGTGATTGATAACACGGTGCTCGGCTCGCTGGAATACAGCATCGCCTATCTGCAGGTTCCGCTGATCGTCATTTTGGGTCACGACAGCTGCGGGGCGGTCACGGCCACCAAGGGTGCGGTGGAGACCGGAGAAATGCCGGCCGGGTTCATCCGCGATTTAGTGGAACGAATCACGCCTTCGGTGCTGACGTCCCTGCGCCGGGACGAACACGAAGTCAACGACATGGTGGTGGAGCACGTTCGGCAGACGGCGGAGCGGCTGGTGGAGAACTCCCCGATCATCGCCTCCGCCGTCGCAGAGCACCGGACCGCCGTCGTCGGCCTCGCCTACCGGCTGCAGGAGGGACGCGCGGACCTGGTCTCCAATTTCGGCACCCTCTGACGCGGGTCCGCTTGCCCTGCCCAACGGCGCACATCTCACTTCAGCAGCCGCGACAGCCCCCGGTCTGCCAACGGCTTCCCGCCGGTCTGGCAGGTAGGGCAGTACTGGAGAGCCGAGTCAGCGAAGCTCACTTGGCGCACGGTATCGCCGCAGACGGGGCACCTCTCGCCCGCTCTGCCGTGCACCTGCATCCCGGATTTCTTCTCCCGCTTGAGCTCGGAAGCGGCAAGCCCGGTTGAGCGCGAGATTGCGGTCCGCAGCGTCGCCTGCACCGCGTCGAACAGCAGGGAAGCTTCCTCCACGCTCATCGATGCCGGCATAAAAGGCGACATTCTGGCGGCGTGCAGAATCTCATCGGAGTATGCGTTGCCAATGCCGGCGATGATCGCCTGGTTGCGCAACACACCCTTAATCTGCGATCGCCCCGCCGCAGTGAGTATGCCAAGGAACGTCCCCTTCGTGAACTCCGCACTGAGGGGGTCAGGCCCCAACCCGGCGATGCCCGGCACATCGGCAAGGTCACCGACCACGAAGATGGCGAGACTCTTTTTGGTGCCCGCCTCGGTGATGTCGATGCCTGCGCCGTCATCGAGCACGAGTCGCGCGGCAAGCGGACCCCTCCCCCGGCGTCCGTCGGGTGCGGGACTCCCCTCGCGCCACCGGATCCAGCCGGCCCGCGCGAGATGCATGACCAGATGTAACTCACCGATGCTGATGTCCAGAAACTTGCCGCGGCGCGTCACAGCCCGCACCACCTGACCGGCCAGCGCCGCGATGGGTGGATCGTAGGTCTTCAGCGCGGCAACCGCCAGAATGTCCAGGCGATTAACGGTGCGCCCGGCGAGATGGGCGTCCAGGTCCGCGGCGAGGGCATGGATCTCGGGGAGCTCGGGCACGTTCTCAGTCTCCATCAGCCTGCGGCATCCGTCGAGGGCCTCGGCGCCAAAGCGGTATTCTTGACGTCATGACTGAGACTTCCGCACCGGCCACCGCATCCACCGATCAGCAGTTCCGCATCGAACACGACACGATGGGTGAGGTCCGGGTTCCGGTCCATGCCCTGTATGGCGCGCAGACGCAGCGGGCAGTGGAGAACTTTCCGATTTCCGGGACCACCCTGGAGCGTGCGCACATCGAGGCGCTGGCCCGCGTGAAGAAGGCCGCTGCCACGGCAAACGCCGAATTGGGAGTGCTCGACGGCGAACTGGCCAGTGCCATTGAATCCGCCGCCGAGGAGGTCATCGCCGGGAAGTACGACGGCGATTTCCCGATTGACATTTTCCAGACCGGTTCCGGCACCTCGTCCAACATGAACGCCAATGAGGTCCTTGCCTCGCTGGCCAACCGGGCACTCAAGGCGGCAGGCAGCGACAAATCCGTTCACCCGAACGACCACGTGAATGCATCGCAGTCCTCCAACGACGTCTTCCCGACCTCAGTCCATGTGGCGGCGGCGTCCGCGCTGACGAAGGATCTCATTCCGGCCCTGGAACACCTGGCCGCGTCGCTGAAGCGCAAGTCCGACGAGTTTGCCTCCGTGGTCAAATCCGGCCGCACCCACCTGATGGACGCCACCCCGGTGACGCTGGGACAGGAGTTCGGCGGTTATGCCGCACAGGTGCGCTACGGCGTCGAGCGCATTAATGCCTCCCTCCCCCGGGTCGCCGAGGTCCCGCTGGGCGGCACCGCGGTGGGCACCGGCATCAACACTCCCAAGGGCTTCTCCGAGCGCGTTATCGAACTGCTGGCCCGGGACACCGGGCTGCCGCTGTCCGAGGCGCGCGACCATTTCGAGGCGCAGGCGAACCGTGACGGCCTGGTGGAAATGTCCGGGCAGCTGCGCACAATCGCTGTGTCACTGAGCAAGATCAGCAACGACCTGCGCTGGCTTGGCTCCGGCCCCAACACCGGCCTCGGCGAGATTTCGCTGCCCGACCTGCAGCCCGGGTCCTCGATTATGCCCGGCAAGGTCAATCCGGTGATCTGCGAAGCCGTATTGCAGGTCTGCGCGCAGGTGGTGGGCAACGATGCCACCGTGGCCTGGTCCGGTACCAACGGAGCCTTCGAGCTTAACGTTGGTATCCCCGTGATTGCGGCCAACCTGCTCGAATCCATCCGCCTGCTCGCCAATTCCACCCGCGTGATGGCGGACAAAATGATCGACGGCATCGAGGCCAACGTGGAACGGGCCCGCTTCCTCGCCGAAGCCTCACCGTCCATTGTCACCCCGCTGAACAAGTTCATCGGCTACGAAAACGCCGCCAAGATTGCCAAGCACGCCATCAAGGAAGGGCAGACCATCCGTGAGGCTGTTGTGGCCCTGGGCTTCGTGGAGCGCGGCGAGCTGACGGAGGAACAGCTGGATATCTCCCTGGACGTACTGTCCATGACGCGACCGCCGAGGTAGCCGTACCCGTCAGCGCAGGAAGCGCGTCTGCCCGGCAAAGTCCAGGGCCCATTGCAACCGCTGTAGATGCGTCGCGCGCAATGGGGGCAGTTCGTCGAGTCCAAACCATCCGACGGCCAGCGATTCGTCGTCGTTCACCCGCGCCACCCCGGAAACCGATTGCGCCCTAAAAATCAGGTTCATGAACTGGCACTGGTCTCCGTTGGGAAAGGTAATCGGTTCCTGGCTGTGCACGGCCACGAGTCCTTCCATCCGGGCCACCACGCCCGTTTCCTCCAACACCTCGCGGGCAGCTCCCACGGCCGGCTCCTCGCCCGGATCAAGCATGCCGGTGATGAGCGTCCAGTCCCCCGTGTCGGCGCGCTGTCCCAGCAGCACCTTGCCGCCGTCGTCGAACACCACCGCCGTTACACCCGGGAGCCACAACAGGTCATGGCCGATCTTCTCGCGCAGGGCCAGGACAAAGCCGGGAGTAGGCATATTCCAGCCTAACCGCCGGCGGCCAGCATGACAGCTATGGCGCCGGCCAGCATGAACGGGCCGAACGGGATCTGCGTTTTACCGCTGCCGCGGCGCGTAACGATCAGTCCCAGGCCGAACAGACCGCCCAAGACGAAACCGGCCATAATGCCGAACAGCACTTGGGCCCAGCCGAGATACCCCAAATACAGACCGAGCAGGGCGGCAAGTTTCACGTCCCCGCGCCCCATGCCGGCCGGGTAGATCAGCCGCAGCAGCAGATAAAAGCCGCCGAGCACCATCGAACCCAGCACGGTCCGCAGCGCCGACCGCGGATCTTCCCCGACCAGGCTGCCGGCCAGGAGGAGCACCAAAGCGGCCCCGAAGGACGGAATTATTATCCGGTCAGGCAGCCGATGCGTACGAATGTCGACCAGGCTCAGACGCACCGCGGACACCAGCAGGCAAACGCACGCCAACAGCACCAGCCAGCCAGCCACCGGATGGTCCGCCCAAAGTCCCGCCAGGCGTTTGATCATAAAGTGATAGTACGCGACTGCCCTTACCCTCCGGTGGTGCTGGCGTAAGCTGTGGACATGACTGCGGCAGCGGAGCAATTCAGGGATCTGTGCAGATCGTCGCCGTGGAAATGGCAGAGCCTTCGCTTCGAATTACGCTTTCGTCGGGTCCCGGAATCCGTCGGGGCATTGGACGGCCCGGTCAGTCAAGCGGCGTCGGCTGACCCGGATCCAGCCGCTGCTGCCGAGGCTGACCCGCCGGTCAACTGCTGGGTGCGCCGGCCGCAGGCTCTCCGGGTGGAAGCACTGGATGGAACCCTGCTCTACAGCACCACCGGGATTAACGATTCCAAGGACGGCCTGTTCATCAGCGGACGGCGCAAGCCGTGGCTGCTGCCGGCACATTTGGTCACCCCGGTGTACGACGACGACGGCCTGGTCCGCCGCCGCCCCGAGGCGGCCTATGGTGAACCGCGCTTTGGCGACGGCCGGTTCCCGGCGCTGCTGGACCCGGTGGAACTGGCCGGGGACAGACCGGTTCCCCTCGACTACCCCTTCGCCAATGTGGCCGAACCGGGTCCGGTTGAACAAGTCGACCATGAGGGGCGTCCGGCGCTGGAGAGCATCCTGACGCCCAATCACACGTATCTCCCCACCATCCCGGGCCATCCGCTGCTGTATCCGGGACGCACCGCCATACGCATCGACGCCGGCACCGGCGTCTGTGTGGCCAGCCAGTCGCTGGACGGGCCCACGGCCGGAGCCGGTCACTGGCTGAAGGTCCTCGGGGTCGACGAGTACATGCTCGACGATCTGTTCGTGGAGATCAGCATGGGCCTGACCGATGTCCGCAGCCACATCAGCTGGGACGTCGGCCCTGCCACATAGCCGTCCACCTATGTCGGTGGTGCGTCAGGACAGTGAGTGCGTCAGGACTCGATGCCTTCGAGCAGCTCGGTGACGAGCGCGGCAATTGGTGACCGCTCGGAGCGGGTGAGCGTAATGTGCCCGAACAGCGGATGGCCCTTAAGGATCTCGACGACGGCGGCAATCCCGTCGTACCGGCCAACCCGCAAGTTATCGCGCTGGGCCACGTCGTGAGTCAGCACGATCTTGGAGTTTTGCCCGATCCGGCTCATCACCGTCAGCAGCACATTTTTTTCCAACGACTGCGCCTCATCCACGATCACGAACGAATCGTGCAAGGACCTGCCGCGGATATGGGTCAACGGCAGGACCTCCAGCATTCCGCGGCCCATGATCTCCTCGATGACTTCCTGCGATACCAATGCCCCTAACGTGTCGAAGACCGCCTGGGCCCATGGGTTCATTTTTTCGCTCTCCGAACCCGGTAGGTAGCCAAGCTCCTGGCCGCCTACGGCGTATAGCGGACGGAATACCACCACCTTGCGGTGTTCGCGCCGCTCCAACACGGCTTCAAGCCCCGCGCACAACGCCAGCGCCGACTTCCCCGTTCCTGCCCGGCCTCCCAGGGACACGATCCCCACCTCGGGGTCCATGAGTAGATCGATCGCCAGGCGCTGCTCCGCCGAACGCCCGTGCAGCCCGAAGATATCCCTGTCCCCCTTGACCAGCCTTACCTGCTTGTCCGCCCCGACCCGGCCGAGCGCGGATCCGCGGTTCGACAGCAGAATCAGACCCGTATTCGTAGGCATTTCCGCGGCGGCTGGTATGAACGCCGGCTCATGGCTGTACAGCGTGCCGATCTCGTCGTCGAGTACGTCGAGCTCAGCAACGCCCGTCCAGCCCGAATCCTTGACCAGCTCATTGCGGTACTCGTCCGCCTGCAGACCCATGGCGGAAGCCTTCACACGCATCGGCAAGTCTTTGGACACCACCGTCACATTGCGGCCTTCATTGGCCAGGTTTTTGGCCACCGCCAGGATCCTGCTGTCGTTGTCGCCGCCGCGGAAGCCGGCAGGCAGCACGTCGGAGGAAATGTGATTCAGTTCCACCCGCAGCGTTCCGCCTTCTTCCCCGAGGGAGATCGCCTTGTCCAGACCACCGTGCTTTATGCGCAATTCATCGAGCAACCGCAGGGCTTTTCGGGCAAAGTATCCCAACTCTGGATCATGGCGTTTTCCCTCCAGCTCACTGATCACCACAATCGGAACAATGACCTCATGCTCGGCGAAACGGAGAACCGCGTGTGGATCGGACAGCAGCACCGAGGTGTCCACTACGAAGCTGTGCTCCGCCGTCGTTCGTTCAATCCGGGCCCGCTCAGAAATTGCCACATCGACTCCAGCCCCGGGCGCACGCACCCGGATTTACTAGGGGTGAGGCGGGCGGGCCGGTAGGCCGCGCACGGCCCCGCGATGTAATCGGCGCAAAATCGCGCTTCATAGCCGGCCTCCCGATCGAAGGACAGGGAGCCCTCCGATAGCAACTAAGCTACGCCAAAATCCGGATTTTGGCCGCTCCTGCCGCCACGGTGTGTCGATGAATTCCCGGTGCACAGCCGGCATTGGCCATTATTGGCGGAACAAACCGCTATCCAGGGACCGGAATGCGCCGGGATATCAAGGCCGCCGCGAGGATTCCAGCAGCCGCAAACCACAGCGCGTCCAGGCTTACGGCATGATAAGTCAGGCCGCCCACAACCGAGCCGCAGGTCAGCGCCAACCACAACAGAAAGTACCGCAGCCAACCGAGTCTCTCACCACCGGCCAGCGCAGAGGCAATCCGCTGACCCATCTTCACCAGCGTGCCGGTCATATAGGTCAGTCCAATGCTGACTTCTCCATCGCGTTCAAAGACCACGTTCTCGGCACCCATGGCAAAAGCCATCATCGGCGGAACCAGTGCCACCCAGAAGCCGGCGTCGAACATCACGGCCGCAGCCGCCAGCACCACGGCGATGGACAAGAGGATGACGAGACGCTTGTGTACGGGCACCGCACCACGCAGCAGCGAACCGGAAATCACACCGGCCAGGAATGCCGCCACCAGGCCCATTGCGAGCATCACGCCGAGCCAGGATCCGTCGGCCAAAAGCGCGCCCGCACGGGTGGAGTTACCGCTCATAAACGAAACGAAGTAGCCGCCCAAATGGATAAAGCCGACGGCGTCAACGAAGCCGGCGACAGCGGACAGCCCGGCAGCCAGCATGATTTCCGTCCGGTGGTGCCGGTGCATCGTTTTCTTCCGGTCCGGTCAGGCGCCGAAGCGGCGTTGCCGGCCCGCGTAGTCCCGCAATGCGCGCAGAAAATCGATCTTCCGAAAAGCCGGCCAGAGCGCCTCGCAGAAGTAGAACTCGCTGTAAGCGCTTTGCCACATCAGGAAACCGGAGAGTCGCTGTTCCCCCGATGTGCGGATGACCAGATCAGGATCCGGCTGGCCACGGGTGTACAGATACTTCGAGATGTCCTCCACCGCAAGTCCATCGGCGAGGTCGCCGATGTCGCGGCCCTGGGCAACGGCGTCATGGAGCAGCTCCCGCACCGCATCCACTATCTCGCGCCTGCCGCCGTATCCAATCGCCACATTGACGTGGATGCACTCCTGCTCCGGCCGCCGGGCCGCGAGCGTGGAAAGTCTGTCCGAGAGGTAGTCCGGCAAAAGCTCCGGCGCGCCCATCGCATGGACGCTAATGTTGGCGTCAGCGTCCAGCAGGTCCAGAGTATTCGCAATGATCCCCATCAGCTCGTCGAGTTCGTCAGCGGAACGCCCCATGTTATCTGTGGAGAGCATGTACAGCGTGACCACCTTGACGCCCAGTTCCTGGCACCAGCCAAGGAACTCCAGGATCTTATCCGCCCCGGCCTGGTGACCGTGCCGAGTAGGTGCATTGAACTGCTTGGCCCAACGCCGGTTGCCATCCACCATCACACCAATATGATTAGGGATTCTGTCCATCTTCAGCGATCGAGCCAGCCGACGTTCATAGAAGTCATAAACCAGCGCGGGCAGCCTCCGTGGCCACAAGTACGGCTGCAACAATCGTCACCTGGCTTCCAACTTCTGGGGCCTAGCGGCCGCGCTGATGTGCTTCCCCTACGTTACCCCTGCCACTGCGCTTCGAAGCTCACCGGAGAATCGCAGGCCCACGAGAACCGTTCACTCGCTGCCTGTGATGATGGTGCGGGTGAAGCTTTGGGCGTCTTTGAGGTTGTCGTGGTAGGTGTTGCGGATCCAGGGATTCTCGGTGTAGCCGGCGGCCGCTGAGTCCTGCCCGGTGCCTATCCCGGTGCCGGTCCCGGTGTTGAGACCGGTGGTGCCTATCCCGGTCCCGGTGGTGTGGCTGGTGGTGTGG
>JBBSSN010000065.1:0-8895 GCA_038242035.1 Actinomycetales bacterium | reverse complement strand
CGCACAGGTGGCAGCCGGTTCTGGTCACCAAGATGAGTTCCGGCTGCGCGGCTGACGGACCGGAGGAACGGCCAGCGCCATCGAGTGTGTGCATGGTACAAATCTAGTCTCAAGGGAAAGGCCGCACGGGCCCTAAGGCGCGGATTCAGGTATTGGGCATTCCGATTGACTAGACTCAACCCATGCCCGAAGTGAACATAGTGACAGCCGAGGAAAACCCGGCTAGCTCGGACCACGAGGGCGAAGCCGCTTTTTTCGACGTGGACAATACGATGATGAAGGGCGCCAGCCTCTTTCATGTGGCGCGCAAAATGTACCAGAAGAAGGCATTCACCCTTCGTGATGCCGCCGGATTCGCGTGGAAGCAGGCAAAATTTGTCCTGCGCGGCGAGACTCTCGAAGATGTCCATTCAGTCCGGGACTCGGCGTTGGTTCTCGCCGCCGGAATCCCGGTGGAAATGGTCCAGACGATGGGCGAAGAGGTCTTCGACGAGATGATCGAGTCCAAGATCTGGCCCGGTACCCTCGCGCTGGCCCAACAGCACCTGCGCAGCGGCCGTCCTGTATGGCTAATGACCGCCACACCAATTGAAGTAGCCAGCGTGATCGCATCCCGGCTGGGCCTCAGCGGCGCCTTGGGCACCGTTTGCGAGATAGAAGACGGCGCATATACGGGCAAGCTGGTGGGAGATATTCTGCACGGGCCAGCCAAGGGGGTGGCCGTGCGTGAACTGGCCGAGCGCGAACAGCTTGATCTGTCGCGTTGCTGGGCCTACAGCGACTCCTTCAATGACGTCCCCCTGCTAAGCGCCGTCGGGCACCCGGTGGCCATCAACCCGGATGCCCGTCTGCGCCGGCATGCACGTGACAATAACTGGCCGGTCTATGATTTCCGCTCCGGCCGCCGCGCCGCGACCTGGGGGCTGCGGGCCGCAACGGGCGCCGGGATCATTTACGGCGGATGGAAAGGCTTGAGCCGCTTCCGCCGATGAAAAGAACCCGTCACCGGGACCGGTGACGGGTTCTTTCACGCTCTGCGAAGTATCTCTACTTCTTGTTGCGGCGCTGGTGACGGGTCTTGCGAAGCAGCTTGCGATGCTTCTTCTTGGCCATACGCTTGCGGCGCTTCTTAATAACTGAACCCACGAAAGTCCTCACAAACTGTTGAGCGACAACGTCCTTGCGGGCGGTTGTCAAGGAATTAGCTGACCGATCACAAGGTATCGGTCACAGCCGAAAATGGATCTTTAACAGGGTACCGCTTCTAAGCCGTGTCCGCCGAACCAGCCGCCTTGTGATCCGCCGCGCCCTCGACAAATGCGCACTGCACAAGGCCAGCCACGGCAGACTCCGGGACGCGGTAGGACCGGCCGAACCTCACGGCCGGAAGCTCGCCGGAATGCACCAAACGGTAAACGGTCATCTTTGACACCCGCATCACGTCAGCGACCTCCGAGACGGTCAGGAAGCTCGCGTTCGAAAAGTTCTGTTCCTGCGCCATAATTTCCCGCATTCCTTCACTGGCGTCCATCTGTGACGGCGCGGAAGGACGCCTGATCCACCATTTAACCATGTCAAAACAACTCTAGGCGTACAAGAGGCTATTGTGAAAGTCTTCTGGCTATGTGACCTTATCGACGCGCTGCGACAAGGTCATGCGGCACGTTCGTGCTGCGGCGTGCGTGTGAACTTCCGGCTAAATGGTCCAGCACTGCGACGGTGACGTCCCACTCCATGCAGGCGTCGGTGACGCTTTGCCCGTAGGTCAGCTCAGCGGTCCCGTCCGCGACGGCGGCGACGTCCAGTTTCTGGGCACCGCCGATGAGGAAGCTCTCCAGCATGACGCCGGCAACTGCGCGCGAAGCCGCTCCGCCGGCCTCCAGCCGGGCCCCGATCTCCATCGCCACCTCGGCCTGGCGATGGTGGCTCTTGCCGCTGTTCGCATGGCTGGCGTCAATGATCAGCCGCGGATTCAATGCGGCGCCGGCGAGCCGGACCGAGGCCGCACGCACATCCTCGGTTCCGAAGTTCGGCCCCTGCCGGCCGCCGCGCAGGATCAGGTGGGTATCCTGGTTGCCCGCGGTCGCCACCAGCGCCGCACGTCCTTCGATGTCAATCCCGAGGAAGGACTGCGCGGCCGCAGCGGCCGAGCAGGCATCCAGCGCCACCTGCAGATCGCCGTCGGTCCCGTTCTTGAAACCCACCGGCATGGACAGTCCGGAGACCAGCTGCCGATGGATCTGACTTTCGGTGGTGCGTGCTCCTACCGCACCCCAGGAAACCAGGTCAGCGGTGTACTGGGGGCTGATCGGCTCCAGAAATTCCGTCCCGACGGGCATTCCCAGCTGGCCGACCTTGAGCAGGAATTCGCGGGCCATGCGGAGCCCGGCAGTGATGTCATGGCCGCCGTCCAGCCCCGGATCATTGATCAGCCCCTTCCAGCCCACCGTCGTGCGCGGCTTCTCGAAGTATGCCCGCATCACAATCAGCAGATCTTCCTTGTGGCGCTCGGCCAGAGAGACCAGCCGGCGGGCGTATTCCAGCCCGGCCGTCGTGTCGTGGATGGAGCACGGGCCGACAATCACCAGCAGGCGGTCATCCACCCCGTCCATGATGGCCCGCACCTGGTCACGTCCACGGGCGACGGCGGCGCTCACCTGAGCGGACAACGGCAGCTCCTCGGCCAGCGCGGAGGGCGACGGGAGCGCGGTGAACCGGCTGACGCGAAGGTTAGAGGTGGCCGGCACCTCGGCCGCCCGCTGGGCTGGTGCGCTGCTGTTCATGGGTCCTGCTCCTTAGCTGGAAGCGGGCCCTGGACAGAACCCACCGGAAATGGCGAAGGACAGAGAATAATCTCTGTCCTGTTGGCTCTGAAGGTTGGCTGCGTGTCAGTTAGACGCGGGCTCCTCCAGAGCCAACGAAAAATACGCATACCAACGGTTTGTCATAGCCACACCCTAGCCTTGACGCTGGCCGCCCGCAAACTGCGGACAACGCCAGCCGTCAGCCCCGGATTAGATCAGGCCCTGGGCAAGCATGGCGTCCGCCACCTTCACGAAGCCGCCGATATTGGCGCCCACCACGTAGTTGCCCGGGGCCCCATAGGTTTCTGCGGTTTCCGCACAGCGGTCGTGAATACCCACCATGATCTCCGTCAGGCGTGCCTCGGTATGCTCAAAGCTCCAGGAATCCCGGCTCGCGTTCTGCTGCATTTCCAGCGCAGACGTCGCTACGCCGCCGGCGTTGGCGGCCTTCCCGGGCCCAAAGAGGATCCCCGCGTCCTGGAACAGCGCCACGGCCCCGCTAGTGCACGGCATGTTGGCACCTTCGGCCACGGCGAGCACGCCGTTGTTCAGCAGCCGACCGGCGGCGTCGCCGTCGAGTTCGTTCTGCGTTGCACAGGGTAAGGCGACCGCGGCCGGCACGTCCCAGACGGATCCGCCCTCCACATAGCTGACGGAGGACCCGCGGCGGGCGGCATAGTCGCTGAGACGACCGCGCTCCACTTCCTTAATCTGCTGCAGCAGGTCCAGATCGAGGCCCTGTTCATCCACCACATAGCCAGCGGAATCCGAGCAGGAGACCACCTTCGCGCCAAGCTGCCGGGCCTTGGCGATGGCGTAGATGGCGACGTTTCCTGAACCCGATACCACCACACGCTGGCCGTCCATGGACAATCCCCGCGTCTTGAGCATCTCCTCGGTGAAGAGCACGGTACCGTAACCGGTCGCTTCCGGCCGGACCAGTGAACCGCCCCAGGACATGCCCTTGCCGGTCAGGACGCCTGATTCAAACCGGTTGGTGATCCGCTTGTACTGGCCGAAAAGGTAGCCGATCTCACGGCCGCCTACGCCGATGTCTCCGGCTGGGACATCGGTGTACTCGCCGATGTGCCGGTACAGCTCGGTCATAAAGGACTGGCAGAACCGCATTACCTCGGCGTCGGATTTGCCGCGCGGGTCAAAGTCCGAGCCGCCCTTGCCGCCGCCGATCGGCATGCCGGTGAGCGCGTTCTTGAAGATCTGCTCGAAACCGAGGAACTTCACTATGCCCAGATACACCGAAGGGTGGAAACGCAGACCGCCCTTGAACGGGCCCAGCGCCGAGTTGAATTCCACCCGGAAGCCCCGGTTGATCCGGACCTGGCCCGCATCATCCATCCACGGCACCCGGAAAATGATCTGCCGTTCGGGCTCACAGAGGCGCTCGAGCACTGCGGCGTCCAGAAATTCGGGGTGCTTGTCCAGCACCGGTCCGAGGCTTTCAAAGACCTCGATAACGGCCTGGTGGAACTCGTCCTCCCCCGGGTTGCGTGCTAATACCTGATTCCGGATGGCTTCCAGTCTCGTGTCCATGGGTAAAGTCCCCTCTACAAGTCATGCGCATCGCAGCGTACAAATGCGCAAAAAGTCGGCACTGTTTCCAGTCTATCGTTCCAGCCCGGAGGTCCTACGTGTCAATTATGGGCCACCCGACAGGGCGAAATTGCGTAGCGGCCGCGGCCCCGGACGCGTCACATTGCTGCACATTCATGCGCGGTCAGTCCCTGCGGCGGCCGAATTTGGGCAGATTCGCGAACAAATCGGCGGCCTTGTACGCGGCGCGCCCCACACTCCGGCCCAGTTGCTGCGGCATTGATCCATCGCCCTGCGCCGTCATGGACGGGCCCGCAGCGGGGAGGACGGCGGGTGCCTCGGTCACGGCCGCCGGAAGAATGTGCCCACTATCCGGTGCCTGCACCGCCTGCAGGCCGGACGCGTTGGGGGGAACGCCGTCGAGCGGGGAAGCCGGAACCGCGCCATCGAAACCGGCGAGCCATCCGCTCACGAGTTGCAGTCCCGTGGGGTTGAGCGCGTAGAAACGCTTCTGTCCCTCGGCTCGCATGGTCACCAGGGATGCCTCCCGCAGCACGCGCAGGTGCTTGGATATGGTCGGCTGGCTCGCGCCGAGTTCGTCAACCAACTGGCCCACCGCTTTATCCCCCGCTTTGAGCGAATCCAGGATGTCGCGCCGGGTCACCTCCGCGATGACCGCGAAAACATCGTCATTCACCATGCCCCAACCCTAGCGATATATGCGCCCGAAGGCATCCGTCGTGTCCGCTTCCGTCCGGTCCATCCGTACTCAGTCAAACCAAGGATCCAGACCATAGAGCGGGAAAATCTCCTTCCGGGTGGCCATTACCGTGCGGTCCACGGCGTCATTGGGGTTATATCCCACCTCCCACGAACGCCACCAGAGATCGACGTCGTCGCCCATCATTTCCGGGGCCGCGTGGCCGTAACGGTCGAATACGTGGTCCCGCCATGGCTGGGGCACAGCGGTTTTCAGCGGCAGGGGAACGCCGGTGGAGATCGCGATCAAATGGCTCCAGACACGCGGCACCACACTGGCCACGTTGTAGCCGCCACCTCCGGTGGCGATCCAGCGGTTCTCGCATAACCGTTCGGCCAGACGGGAAATCGCCAAGGCCGCCTCACGCTGAGCGTCCACGCTGGTATTCAGATGCGTCAGCGGATCGTCCTTGTGGGAATCGCAGCCGTGCTGGCTGACGATCACTTCCGGTTTGAAAGCCGTCACGAGCTGAGGGACAACGGCGTGGAAGGCACGCAGCCAGCCGGCATCCCCGGTCCGTGGGGGGAGAGCAATATTGACGGCCGATCCCGGTGCCTCGGGGCCGCCGGATTCATTGGCAAACCCGGTCCCCGGAAAGAGGGTCAGGCCGCTTTCATGCAGCGAGATAGTCAGCACGCGGGGATCGTTGAAAAAGATATTCTGTGTTCCATCGCCGTGATGAGCGTCGATGTCGATGTACGCCACGCGATTCACGCCGCCGTCGAGCAGGCGCTGGACTGCCAGTGCGACGTCGTTATAGATACAGAAACCGCTGGCTTTCTCCCGGCCCGCGTGATGCATTCCGCCGCCAAAATTCACCGCGCGCGTCGTCTTCCCTGCCAGGACCGCCTCGGCAGCGATCCATGACCCGCCGGCCAGCCGCGCGCTTGCTTCGTGCATGCCGGTAAAGGCAGGATCGTCCTCCGTGCCCAGGCCATGGGCAGGGTCCGGACTTTCCGGGTTGTCACTGATGCGCCGGACAGCCGCAATGTAATCCCGGCTGTGCACTGTCTCGAGCTGGCTGACTGAGGCCACCGGCGGCTCCAGCAGCAGCACCGCGGGACGGTCAAAGAGACCCAGGCAATCTGCCAGCCGAGCGGTCAGCGCCAGCCGGTCAGGTGCCATCGGGTGACCCGGACCGAAGTTATAGGCGGTCATCGCCTCGCTCCAGACTATGCTGGTCGGGACGGCCGATGGAGCGGTGCTGGCAATCGATGACATCCCTCACAGGTTACCCAATCCCGGCACAGCCCGCTGCCCGCATCGAAAGAGCAGTGCCAACGGCGGGTAAGAAAAGATGGTTAACTACTCAACAGAGCGTTTCCCGGTGGGGACCGTTTTTTCTTGCGATGGGGGCACAACGATGCGGGGAGGGACGGGATCTTCGATGACGACAAACCGAAATGTCTGGCACCCGCCGAAGGATCCTACCCGATCAGGCTTCACAGCCATCCGCGATTTCGTTGACCGGGTGGCCAACAGTTCCCCCGCCCGGCTCACGCTGATCGTTTTCGCCCTGGTGATTTTGTTGTTCACGGCCCTGCTGTCATTGCCCATCTCTGCCTCTGACGGCAAGGTCACCCCCTTTCATGACGCGCTTTTTACGGCAGTTTCCGCCGTCTGCGTCACTGGGCTCACCACCGTTTCCACCGCCCTGCACTGGACGTTTTTTGGCCAGCTGGTCATCCTGATCGCCATCTTCGTCGGTGGTCTCGGCATTCTCACGCTGGCGTCGCTAATGGCTCTCACGGTCAGCAAACGGCTCGGCGTCCGCGGCAAGCTGATTGCCCAGGAAGCCATGAACGCCAGCCGGCTGGGCGAAGTCGGAACGCTGCTGCGAATCGTCATCACCACGTCCGTCTGCATCGAAATCGCGCTGGCGCTGATGCTGGCACCCCGGTTCATGCTGCTCGGGGAAAGCTTCCCGCAGGCGCTGTGGCACGCCGTCTTCTATTCCATCTCGGCTTTCAACAATGCCGGCTTCACCCCGCACTCCGATGGCGTCGTCCCCTATGAAAACGATCTCTGGGTCTTGGTTCCACTCATGCTGGGTGGATTCATCGGCAGCCTCGGTTTTCCGGTGCTCATGGTCCTGCTCAGCACCGGGTTCCGCGTCAAACGCTGGAACCTGCACACGAAACTCACAGTCCAGGTTTCGCTCATTCTGCTGGCCGCCGGTGCCATTCTCTGGGGATTCATGGAATGGTCCAACCCTGCGACCATCGGCAACATGGGGACGGGGGACAAGATCACCCACTCGATCTTCGCGTCCGTGATGACCAGATCCCTCGGGTTCAACATCGTGGATATGAACTCAATGAATTCTTCCACCATGCTGCTCTCCGATGCGCTGATGTTCGCCGGCGGCGGCTCAGCGTCTACCGCCGGCGGCATTAAAGTCACGACCCTGGCCGTGATGTTCCTGGCGATCGTGGCCGAAGCCCGCGGCGATAATGACGTGAAGATCTACGGCCGTACCATTCCGCAGGGCACTCTCCGGGTAGCGATCTCGGTCATAATGATGGGCGCGACCCTTGTCATGGTGGCCACCGGTGCGCTGCTGGCCATCAGCGGACAGAACCTGGACCGGGTGCTCTTCGAAGCCATTTCCGCGTTCGCCACGGTGGGACTGAGCACCGGGCTAAGCGCACAGCTGCCACCGGCCGGGGTCTATGTCCTGTCCATCCTCATGTTTGCCGGCCGAGTCGGAAGTATTACGCTGGCCTCGGCGTTGGCGCTGCGGCAACGCCGTCAACTGTTCCATTACCCGGAAGAAAGACCGATCATTGGCTGAAAAATCCAGCTCCAGTAGGACCAGCTCCAACAACCGCCCCTCGCATAACGCACCCGTCCTGGTGATCGGTCTGGGCCGATTCGGCGCCTCGACGGCAGAACAATTGGTAAAGCAGGGCCGGGAGGTCCTCGCGATCGAGCGTGATCCTGTCCTGGTGCAGAAGTGGGCGGGCACCCTGACCCATGTGGTTGAGGCGGATGCCACCAACATCGACGCGCTGCGCCAGCTCGGCGCGCAGGACTTTTCCTCCGCCGTCGTCGGCGTGGGTACGTCAATCGAATCCAGCGTGCTGATCACCGTCAATCTGGTGGATCTGGGCATCGAGCACCTGTGGGTCAAGGCCATCACCCAGTCGCACGGAAAGATCCTGACCCGGATCGGCGCCAATCATGTGATCTATCCGGAAGCCGATGCCGGGGTCCGGGCGGCGCACCTGGTCTCCGGGCGGATGCTCGACTTCATTGAGTTCGACGACGATTTCGCGATCGTGAAGATGTACCCGCCGAAGGAAACGCAAGGATTCACGCTCGCCGAATCCAAGGTGCGGAGCAGGTACGGCATCACTGTAGTGGGCGTGAAATCCCCGGGCGAGGACTTCACCTATGCCCAGCCGGACACCAAGGTTTCCGGCCGGGACATGCTGATTGTCTCCGGGCACGTGGACCTCTTGGAGCGCTTCGCAGCACGGCCGTGACAGCCGCAACGGGCCGCCCGGCTGCTGCCACCGGGCCACCGACCGCACCGGACCACCGGACCGCTACGGGGCCTTGATTTGCAGCACCACCTTCACGTCCCCCTCGCCGCGCTTAAAAGCATCGCGGAACTGCGCCAGCGGAACCCGCCGTGTGATCAATCGTCCCAGCCACGAGGCATCGGCCTTGCCGAGGGCCTTGACGGCTGCTTCGTAGTGTCGCCGGTTTGCATTTACGCTACCGAAGACCACTTGGTTGCCAAGAACTGCCCGGCGGTTCATGGCACCGACGTCG
>JBBSSN010000064.1:0-8930 GCA_038242035.1 Actinomycetales bacterium | reverse complement strand
GCGGCGAGTTGTTGGGAAACGGCCGACGGCGTCACAAACAGTGCCTGCGCCACCGCGGTGACGCTGCCGAGTTCGCCGAGTTCCCGGAGCATCCGAAGCTGGTGAATTTCCATTCCAGCCAAATTAGCATGTAGGAGAGCTAAATCCTCGATGGAGTTACTGCTAGTTGTTCTTAAGCGTCCTGAGACATCTAATGGAGGAAAGAAGCGCTGTGACGGTGTTCACGTGGAGCGGGAACAGCCATGGAAGCAACGGATCAGATGAAGGCACTGGTCAAATGAAAGCACTGTTCAAATGAAGGCACTGGTCAAATGAAAGCACTGTACAAATCCGGAGCCCATGCAGGCTTCGAGCTCGTGGACCGGCCGGAGCCCCACGCCGGCCCGGATGAGGTGAAGATCCGCGTCATGACGACCGGCATCTGCGGCACTGACCTGCACATCGAATCCTGGGATGCCTGGGCCGCGGAGAACATCAATGCGCCGCTGATCCCCGGGCACGAGTTCTACGGCGAGGTCGTGGAGACCGGAGCCCAGGTGCGGGATGTCAAGGTTGGTGACCGGGTCTCCGGCGAGGGCCACATTGTCTGCGGAATCTGCCGCAACTGCCGTGCGGGGCGCCGTCAGATGTGCATCAATACCGTCTCCGTTGGTGTGCAGCGCGACGGGGCCTTTGCCGAATATGTGGTGATACCGGAAATCAATGTCTGGGTACACCACGACACCTCCGTTACTCCTGAGCTTGGTGCGATCTTCGATCCGTTCGGCAACGCCGTGCATACCGCCCTGAGCTTTCCGCTCGTTGGCGAGGACGTCCTGATCACCGGGGCCGGACCCATCGGACTGATGGCAATCGCCGTCGCCCGTCATGCCGGCGCTCGGAAGATCGCGATTACGGATGTCTCCGCCCCGCGGCTGGAGCTGGCCCGCAGCATGGGCGTTGACCTGGCCGTCGACGTTTCCCGCACCCGGGTGAAGGACGCCCAGCGCGAGCTCGGCATGCGGGAAGGCTTCGACATCGGTCTCGAAATGTCCGGCCATCCCACGGCGCTGCCGGAAATGATCGACAATATGAACCACGGCGGGCGGATCGCCATGCTGGGCCTGGCCAGCGCGCCCATTAACATCAACTGGGGCAAGGTTGTCACCCATATGCTCACGCTCAAGGGCGTCTACGGCCGGGAGATGTTTGAAACCTGGTACGCCATGAGCGCCATGCTGTCCTCCAATCCGGTGCTGCATCGGCACATTTCCGCGGTGGTGACGGATACGCTGCCGGCGGCCCGGTGGGAAGATGGCTTTGCTGCCGCGCGTTCCCGCGCGGGCGGCAAAGTGGTGCTGGACTGGACCGGATTCTAAGGAGCAAGGCTGAATGTATACCGCAATGAAAGACCAACTGGCTGCCGAATTGGACGAAATCCGGGCGGCCGGACTCTTCAAGACCGAACGCAGGATCTCCTCGGCGCAGTCCAGCCACATCCTGGCCGGCCCGCTGGACGGCAGCGGCGAGGGCAAGCCGGTGCTCAACTTCTGCGCCAATAACTACCTGGGTCTGGCGGACCATCCGGAGATTGTTGCCACGGCAAAGTCCGCCATGGATGAACGCGGCTTCGGCATGGCCTCGGTCAGGTTTATCTGCGGCACCCAGGACCTGCATCTGGAACTGGAATCTCGTGTTTCGGCGTTCCTGGGTACAGAGGACACCATCTTGTTCTCCTCCTGTTTCGACGCCAATGGGGGAGTCTTTGAATCCCTCTTCGGGCCCGAGGACGCCGTCATCTCGGACGCGCTGAACCACGCCTCCATCATTGACGGGATCCGGCTCTGCAAGGCCAAACGCTTCCGCTATGCGAACCAGGATATGGCGGAGCTGGAAGCGGCGCTGGTGCAAGCGGCTGCCTTGAACGACGGCACCGGCGCCCGCCGCACGGTCATCGTCACCGACGGCGTGTTCTCCATGGACGGATTCCTGGCGCCGCTGGCTGCTATCTGCGATCTGGCGGACAAATACGGCGCACTGGTGATGGTTGACGATTCCCATGCCGTCGGCTTCATGGGCGCCACCGGTGCCGGCACGCCCGAGCACGCCGGGGTCTCGGACCGGGTGGACATCTATACCGGGACTTTCGGCAAGGCCCTCGGCGGCGCGTCCGGTGGCTATGTCTCCGGGCGCGCGGAAATTGTTGCGATGCTCCGGCAGAAAGCACGGCCTTACCTGTTCTCCAATTCCCTGGCGCCGGCCATTGTCGCCGCCACGCTCAAGGCCCTGGAACTGGTTCAAACCTCCGCGCAGCTGCGCAGCACGCTGTTCAGCAACGCGGAGCACTTCCGGCGCCGGATGACCGAAGAGGGCTTCGAACTGCTGCCGGGGGAGCATGCCATTGTTCCGGTGATGTTCGGCGACGCCGTTCTCGCCGCGACCATGGCGGATGAGATGCTGGGCCACGGCGTGTACGTAACCGCGTTCAGTTTCCCGGTGGTTCCGCGCGGCGCGGCGCGGATCCGGGTGCAGCTTTCGGCCGCACACAGCGCGGACGACGTCGAAACCTGTGTAGGTGCCTTCGTTGCGGCCCGCGCTGGGGCTGGCGGAGCGTAGGGGCATGACAGAACCTGAACGCACCATGCCGCCCTTGAACACCGACGAGCGGGCCACCTTGGCCGGCTGGCTCGATTTCTACCGCGCGACGCTCGCTCTGAAATGCCAAAACCTCGACGACGAACAGTTGCGGCACGCCGCGGTGGAACCGTCGGCGCTTACTTTGCTCGGGTTGATCCAGCACCTGGCAGAGGTGGAGCGGAACTGGTTCCGCCGGGTATTGACCGGCGAGCAGATTCCGCCGATCTACGCCCCGGATGCCGGCACAGACGGGCACGACGGCGGGTTTGATCTCACCGGCACTTCGTTCCAGGAGGCCGTGGCCAGCTGGCAGGCCGAGGTCTCGCAGGCCCGCCGGAATTGTGCCGTCCGTGCCATGGACGCTACGAGCCCTTTCATGGGGGCCGAAGTGAGCCTGCGCTGGATTTACCTTCACATGGTTGGCGAGTATGCCCGGCACTGCGGCCACGCCGACCTTATCCGGGAACGCATCGACGGGCGCACCGGGGTCTGACCGTGGTTGGGGGATGACCACATAGTCTGCCGGGGTGTTGAGGAAAACGGTGGTGACGGACGGCAGCGCCCTGGCCGACGTTTCCTTCGGCCCCTTCGGCCCCTTCGGCCCCTTCGGCGTCGTCGGCGTCGTCGGCCACGGTCGCGATGAGCGACCATATGGAGATCGCGTTGTTGGAGCCGAAGAAAGTTGCGGCGGTGGATGCGAGGAGCAGCGGGGCTCCAATGAGGCCCAGCAGCGGGAGAATCCGGGGTACCAGCCGGGACGGGTACAGCAGGGAGCCCAGCAGCAGGGCGTTCAGCACCGGCATGAGGGTCTGTCCGAGGAGGAATGTCCAGCCATACATGGCGACCAGCGCCTGACCCGTGGCCAACGCCGGCGCGGCGCCGCCCCAGAGCGCGCTGGTGTCCGGGCCGGGGCCGACGATGTCATCCGCACCGCGCACTGGCCCGTACAGGGCGAGGGCCGGTCGGTGATGGTCATGGTGTTCTCCTTGTTTGGCTTGGTGCGGTGATTGGTGCGTCAGACTGGTCGGCATCGACCTGAATCACTGAGACCAGCGGCAGGCCGACATCGCGGACTTTGTGAAGCAGACCGTGAAGGGTGGCCTGATCGTCCTCGGCCACCGCTTCGCGGTTACAGGCCAAGTTCCTTGGCCCGGCGCACCGCCGCCCGACGGTTGTTCACGCCGAGCTTGGTGTAGATGTGGCTGGTGTGCGTCCGCACGGTATTAAGGGACACTATGAGCTCGCGGGCTATGTCCGGACCGTCCAGCTCCGTTCCGAGCAGCCGAAGCACGTCCCGCTCGCGTTCACTCAGCGGCTCGATCAGGTCCTGACTGACCGGCGTGCCGCTCTCGGAGTTGGTCACCGCGAGAAGACGGCGGGCATAGCCCGGGGCGGTACCCTGCTCCGGGCCCTGTTTCGCTGCGGCCTTGAGCAGGGCAGCCATCGGCGCGCCCTCATCCGCGAAGATCCGCACGTAGCCCTCCGGCTCCGACAGCGTCAGTGCACATCGCGCAGCTGCAAGCGCAGCCGCACTATCGCCTCCCCTTTGGTCGGCAAGTGCCTGTTGCACCAGGATTTCGATGACGCTTCCCGTCCTTGCTCCCTCTTCCGCAGCCCGCAGGAGCCGGGCCAGAAGGCCGGTCGCCTCGTCAAGAAAACGTGCGCCGTGCCCTGCGGTGCATCGGGCCAAGAGCACCCTGGCGAGGGTAATGTGCTCGAATTCGCGCAGGTAACTGATGTCGTCGTGAACTGTCAGACCCTGATCAGAGACCCAGCCGATCGCTTCAGCCAGCCGCCCCAGCCGGATCCGCGTCCGTGCCTGTAAGGCGGGAACCGGCCGCACCGGGGGGAAATAATCACCCACATAAAGGCGCTCCGCCTCGATGAGCAGGTTAAGCGCGCCGGCCGGATCTCCTTCAGCCTCCCGTACCCGGGCCATCGCCACCCGCCAGCGGTAAGGGTTTTGCGGCAAACCGCTCTGCTCGCCCAACTGCTGACTGCGCTGCAGCTGTTGCGTAGCGCCCTGCAGGTCGCCTCGCTCGAGCAGCACCCCGCTCATTCCCACATACATGTCGGCCGTTCCGCGCAAGACCGAACCGGCCTGCACCGGCACGTCCTGCAGGGCCCGTTCGTAGGTCCGCATCGCCTCGCTCGGACGACCCTGAGCGAGCCGGACGTCCGCCAGCGCAATCGCGCATCCGAACGTGTCGGCGAAGTGTCACGCACGGCGCAGCCCCGCCATGCATTCGGTATAGGCCCGGTGCCCCGCTCCAGGTCCCCGCTTCCCCAGGATGCGAGCCCCCACAGCCCCGCTGCCGCAGCACGGCTGATGTGGTCATCCTCGGGAGCAAGAACGAGGGCCCGCTGGGCGTGCCTTACCGTGCCAGGCGCATCGCCCCCGACCAGGGCCAGGGCGGCACGGTAGACCTCGATCGCCTCCGGGAGGCGGAGGAATCCCTGGTCGTCGACGACCACCATCTTTGCCGTTGGGACTTGGATCACGTGAGGACTACTTAACGGTTCATTCAGCCACTGCTCGATATCCTTCAGCCGGGCCTCCACGCCGTCGACCTCGCCGCTGACCATCAACGCCCCGACGAATCCCATGCCCGGCACGGGCCGGACCCGGACCACTTCGTCGGGAAGCACCCCCATCCAGGCGCGCAGTGCGGCCTCTTGCCTGTTCCGTTGGATGGCCGGTACCGCCGGCTCGATAAGGTCCGCCGCCCGCTCAAAATCCTTCGCGGCCAACGCGTGGCCGATTGCCTCGAACGGCTCGCCGTTCTGCTCGTGCCACCGGCTCGCCCGCCGGTGCAGACCCGGAACATCGCCGCCGTGCTCGTCCAGCAGCCGCACCTGCAGAACATCCGCGAAGAGCTGGTGATAGCGATACCACCGGCGGTGGTCATCAAGCGGAACCAGGAACATGTTCCCTCGCTCCAGCGCCGCCAGCCTGGCCGTGCCACCCTTCTGGCCTGTGACGGCGTCGCACAGGGGTCCGCTCAACCGACCCAGGATGGAGGTCTGCAGCAGGAAACGTTGGACGTCGTCGGGCAGCCTTTGCAGGACCTCCTCCGCCAGGTAGTCGACGATGTAGCGGTCATCCCCGGCGAAGCCGGCGATGAACGCGCTGACGTCGTCCCGCCCCTGCATCGAGAGCGCAGCCAACTGAAGTGCGGCGATCCAACCTTCGGTGCGTCCCCGCAGTGCTGCCGCATCTTGTGCCGTCAGCACCAGTCCCATCACACCGTTGAGGTACGCCGCAGCCTCCTCGGGCGTGAAGCGCAGTTCGGCGGCGCGGATCTCGACGAGCTCGCCACGCCCCCGCAGCCGCGCCAGCGGAAAAGCCGGGTCGGCGCGCCCGGCGATTACCACGTGTACCTGTGGGGGAAGGTGCTCCAGCAGGAAGGCCATCCCGTCCTGCACATCGCGCGCGTCAATGACGTGGTAATCATCAAACACCAGCACGATATCGTTCCCGATGGCCTGGAGGTCGTTGAGCAACGAGGCAAGGACAGCTTCTGTTGGCGGCCGGGGCGACTGCAGGAGCGAGAGCGCACCGGCACCAACCCCCTCTGCCACCGTTCTCAGGGCAGCTACCAGATACGTCCAAAACACGGCGGGATCGTTGTCACGGGCATCCAGTGAGAGCCAGGCCACGGATCTCCCGTTCCCGGCAGCGGCAGCCAGCCACTGGGTCAGCATCGTCGTTTTACCAAACCCGGCCGGCGCCGATACGAGTGTCAATGTGGACTTCGCTCCGCGGCTCAAGCGCCCGCTCAACCGCGGACGCTCGGTCAGAACGCGCCGTTGCCTGGGGACGTGTAGCTTGGTCTCGAGCAGTGGGCTGGCCATGATCGCCTCCCGTCACGGACAGTGTACGCCGGGGGCGGCAGCAGCAGACGGGCCTGGCGCGCCAAGGTCAGCCGACAGCGCCACGGCCAGCTCAAATATCAGAAAGCGACCATTAGACTGCTGGAACGGGACGACGTACGAAAGGTTGCACAGTGACTAAGGTTGCACAGTGAATACTGATGTGCTGATTGTGGGCGGCGGGATCGCGGGCCTGTCGCTGGCCTGGCAGCTGGCGCCGCGCGCCGCCGTCGTTCTGGTTGAGGCGGAGGAAACCCTTGCCTACCACACCTCGTCCCGCTCGGCGCGGCAGATGCAGCCCAGCTATGGGCCCGCTCCGATTCAGGAGCTGACCGCGAGAAGCATCGAGGCGGTTCGCTCCATTTCCGCTGAACTGGGGCACGCGATTCTGCTGCCGCGGCCGCTGATCTTCATCGGCAGCGAAGCGGACGTGGCCGCCGGAACCGCCGCCAACAATCGGTTAACCCGGCTCAGTCATGCGGAGGCGCTCGCCCGCTGCCCCCACTTGCGGCCGGATTCCTTCGAAGCCGCCAGTGGGGACGATTCCGCCATGGAAGTGGACGTCCCGGCGCTGCTGGAATATTACCGGTCCCGCGCGGTCGCTGCCGGAGCATTGATCATCACCGGGGCCCCGGTGCACACCGTGCAGCGGACCAGCGCAGGTTGGCTGGTTGGAGCCGGAGATGATGCTGTTGAAGCACCCATTCTGGTCAATGCAGCCGGAGCATGGGCAGATCCCCTGGCGGTGATTGCCGGCGTCGAAATCCAGGGCCTGCGCCCACACCGACGGACCGCGGCCACCGTCATGACGGAGCATCCCGTCGATCCGCAGGCACCGATGGTTGCCGGCGCGGATGATGGTTTCTACTACCGGCCGCAGGGCAGCGGTCTGCTGATCTCGCCGTGCGAATCCGTGCCGAGCGTGGCCGAAGATGCCCGGCCGGTGGAAGCGGATGTCCGCCGCGTCATCGAGCGGATCAATACCGTTACGTCACTGGTTATCACCTCGGTGGAGCGGAGCTGGACCGGCCTGCGCACCGCGGCGGCTGACGGGCTGCCGGTAGTCGGCTTCGATCCCGAGGCGCCCGGATTCTTCTGGCTGGCGGGGCAGGGTGGTTACGGCATCCAGACCTCCGCGGCCATGGCGGAGCTTGCCGCGGCAATGATCCTGGCCCCGGGAAGTCCGCTGAGTTCAGTTGCGCGGGCGCTGGCACCGGACCGCAGGTAACGTTTTAGGACGGGGTGCGCGAGATGCGCCGGTTAACCGCGGTCCCGACCCGGCAAATGCGCCTGCGCTTCAAGCCGTGGCGCGCCGGCAGCAGGGCTGGCCTGAGAATCATCAATCAAGTGGGGGACGAGTACGTGAAGGAACGGCTAGCGGACAATCGGGATCTTTCCATGTATCAGCCCGGTTGGGAAGACCGGACGCCGGAGGATATCCACGAGGACGCCGAGATGCCCAAGGCCGACAAGGCCGACAAGAGAGTCGAGACGTCCAAGACCGTCGAGACCAGCCAAGCTATCGAGACCGTCAGTACCGTCATGTCCATTCCTGCCGCCGAAGACGGACATTTTCCACGATCCGGCGGTTCGCTGACGCTTGCGATTATGGCGGTACTGTTGGTTGCTGCCGGTATTTTTTGCTTTGCAGCTTTATACGTCGTTCCCGGCTCAGTGGACCAGGTCCGTTCCTCCAACACGGCGAGTTCGCCAGTACCGTGGGGCTTGCTCATTGGGCAGGCCGCCCCCGATCTGCTCTTAGCCGGATTGGGCACCGGCGGCGGATTGATTTTCCTTCGCGCAGCGCGATCGGGGGCGGGGACACTGCGGCTTCGGATTTGGCTGCTGCTGCTGGGCCTTTTCCTCGCTGCGAGTGCGTTCGTCTGCTTTTTTGCTGTCGATTTATTCCGGGATGCGTTCGTTTCCACCGACCCAACAGCCTGGCAGTCTGTCCAGAGTCTGCCGTGGATTTACCGGCTTCCTTCGCTCGGGCCCAGCATGCTCACCGTGGGGGCGGCATGCCTCGGCGGATGTGCCGTCCTGCAGCTCCGCGGGCAAAAGGCACGGTCCGCGCAGACCGCACGCCCTCTGGAAGCTGCGGCTGGTCCGACTGTGATCAGCGAGTTGAACGGTACCGTCGGCAGCGGCCGAGGCGGCAGCAATAACAAGCACGACGGCGTCACCATCCGACAGGTCGATGCCGACGGAGCGCCAGTGGCCTGGAAAGCGGAGGACATCGTCTCAGGGCCGGATGGATCTTCGGCGCCGTTGGCTATTGGCGGCATTATGGTTCTGATCGGCCTGGGACTGTTGCTGGCTCCCGTGCTGTTCTCGGATTTCATGGTTCCTCAGATTCAGCATTTGGGGAGTATTTCGTTTAGTGGGGCACCCTGGCCGGGGGTGCTCTCCACAGCGGCGCCATCATGCATGCTGTCGGGTTT